>CAJOOX010000073.1 GCA_905236195.1 uncultured Bacteroidales bacterium | reverse complement strand
GGAAGCCCAGGCGATGCATGCCTGAGTCGATTTTGATATGTACCGGATAGCCGGCCACGCCCATTCTCGCGGCCTCCTGGACGAAGGCGCGGAGCAGACGAAACGAATAGATTTCGGGCTCTAGGCGGTTCTCGATGATGGTGCGGAAGGCCGACATCTCGGGATTCATCACCATGATGGGAATGTGGATGCCCTGACGGCGCAGTTCGGCTCCCTCGTCGGCTACGGCTACAGCGAGATAGTCCACATTCTGGTCCTGAAGGGTCTTGGCCAATTCATAGCTTCCGTTGCCATAGCCGAAGGCCTTTACCATGCAGACCATTTTCGTGTCGGAACGCAAGTGCGAACGGTAGGCATTGAGATTGTGGACAATGGCGTCCAGATTGACTTCCAGGATTGTCTCGTGTCGGCGCAGCTG
Organism: uncultured Bacteroidales bacterium; assembly: GCA_905236195.1. Lineage (GTDB taxonomy): Bacteria > Bacteroidota > Bacteroidia > Bacteroidales > UBA3663 > Liminaster. The sequence continues at coordinate 2,005 of CAJOOX010000073.1, read as the reverse complement.
CAGGGCATCGCTGATTCTTTCGAACCGGAACGAACGGGCTCCCTTGAGCAGAATCAGCAGATTGGACAGCTGCTGTATCTCAGCCGAGGCCAGAAAATCCTCCGTCGTGGGATAGAACGAAAGGGTCACTTCGCTGCCGTGGGCTCTCAGCTTCGATAGAATTGTGTCGGAGGCCTCGCTGCAAAGGGGGCCGATACCAATAAACCTGCGTATATTGTTGAGCGCACAGAGTCGCGCCACCCGGTCGGCCACCTCCCTGACCGACAGTCCCGTCTGGGCCATATCGGAAAGAATCAAGGCCGGCTGGAGGGCAGATGTAGAACGGCGCTTCTGGAACTCCATCGCGATTTCGAGCGAGGTAAGGTCGGCATTATAGACGTCGTTGATGATCATGCAGCCCTGCTTGCCTTCCATCACCTCGAGTCGCATGGCAAGGGGTGAAACGCGCGGCATGAGCGAGGAAATCTCGTCGGGCGACACACCTATATATAATAGGAGAGCCACACAGTTCATGGCATTCTCGAGCGATGCGTCGTCGGTCATCGCGATGGTGAACTCCGCATCGAAGCCCAGGAAATCGAACTGTACGGTTGTGTCCGTCCCGGTACGGCGGATATTGTTTACCGTAATCTGGGCGTCGGTACGCTTCATGGTCCAGGCCATCGACCTAGCCCCCACGCCGGCCAGTTCGAGGGCCTCGTTGATGCCCGGGATGTCGGCGTTGTAGATGATAACATCCGAATCCTGGAACAGGCTGAGCTTCTCGACCAGTTTCTGCTGCTGGCTCTCGAACCCTTCTGCATGGGCCGTTCCGATATTGGTGAGGATACCGATGGTCGGACGGATAACCGGCTGCAGGTTCTGCATCTCCCCCGGCTTGGATATGCCGGCTTCGAAAATGGCCAAGTCGCAGCTGTCGCGCAGCTGCCATACACTCAACGGCACTCCAATCTGGGAGTTGAACGAACGCGGCGAACGCACCACGTGCTTCCTGTCGTGCAGCAGTTGGAACAGCCATTCCTTCACGATGGTCTTGCCGTTCGAACCCGTGATACCCACCACAGGCATATTGAATCGGGAACGGTGCCAGGCGGCCAATTTCTGCAGGGCTGTCTGAGTGTTGTTCACCACTAGAAACCACCCCTCCGGACACGTGTTACGGAACTCCTCGTTCGACTTCGAAACCACAAAGGCGCGTACGCCTTCCTGGTAAAGCTGCGGAATGTAACGGTGGCCGTCACCCTTCTCGGTGACAAGGGCGAAGAAGAGGGTCTGGTTGGCATAGGTCAGCGAACGGCTGTCGGTGAGCAGATACTCTACGTCGGGCTGTGTGGTGGCACTTGCCAGACGGTTGCCTCTCAGGGTTGCGCCTATGACGGGCGATATTTGAGAAAGATTGTACACTTCTCCAGATTGATAAAATGGGTTTTCAGTCGGTACGGAGCCGCTCCATATTCGCCTTCGAGAGTTTCTCCTGGGCGTATTCGAGGGTGACGTGCAGCGTACGCTTGCGCGAGGTCGGCATGTCGTACATGGCATCCATCATGATGTTCTCGGTGATGGCTCTCAGCCCGCGAGCGCCCAGTTTATACTCGATAGCTTTGTCGACGATGTACTGATAGACAGCCTCGTCGAACTCCAGTTTGATACCATCCATCCCGAAGAGCTTCACATACTGTTTGATGATGGCGTTCTTGGGTTCGGTGAGTATACGCTTCAGGGCGTCGGCATCGAGGGGATTCAGATAGGTCAGCAGCGGCAGGCGTCCGATGATTTCGGGAATCAGACCGAACGACTTGAGGTCGGCCGGCGTGATATACTGCAGCATGTTGCTCCTGTCGATATTCTTTTTCTTCGGATCGGTCTCAAAACCCACAAAGCGGGTATTGAGGCGCTGTCCGATTTTGCGTTCTATGCCGTCGAAGGCGCCGCCGCAGATGAAAAGGATGTTCGTGGTGTCGACGTGGATGAACTCCTGGTGCGGGTGCTTGCGCCCGCCCTGGGG
>CAJOOX010000072.1 GCA_905236195.1 uncultured Bacteroidales bacterium | reverse complement strand
CACAGGCACGCCGGTCGAGTTGCTCGTCCATTGGGCCAGAAGCGCATTCTGGGCGCCGCCGCCGATGATGTGGAGCACTTCGATGGGGAAGGGTGCAAATTCCTTGAGCCAGCCGAACACCGTGCGGTAGCGCATCGCCAGCGACTCCATGATGAGACGGGCCACCTGCGCATCGGTTTCAGGCACGGGCTGCCCGGTCTTCGCACAGTAGTCGCGGATGGCCTGAAGCATCGAGGGCGGATTGGCAAAGGCAGCATCGTCGGGGTTGATGAAACTGCGGAACGCTTCGCCGCTCTGTTCCATTTCGCCCAGTTCCTTGAAGCCGTAGTCCTTGCCCTGTTTCTTCCATTCCTTGCGGCATTGTTCCAGAATCCACATGCCCGTGATGTTCTTCAGGAAGCGCGAGGTGCCTTCTATACCGCCTTCGTTGGTGAAGTTCAGTTCGGCCGAACGGTCGGTGATGATGGGATCCTTCGTTTCAATACCCATCAGCGACCAGGTGCCCGACGAGAGGTAGGCGAACTTCTCGTTGCGGGCTGGAACGGAAGCCACGGCCGAGCCCGTGTCGTGGCCTGCAATGGCGATTACGGGGATATCGTATTTGAACGGGGCAACCTCCTTCTTGAGGCGGCCTATGACCTTGCCGGGCATCACGATGGGCGGGAAACAGGTGATGTCGGCACCTGCTGCCTCGATCAGTTCGCGGTCTATCTGTTTGGTCACAGGGTCCAGGAACTGAGAGGTGGAAAGGATGGTGTATTCGCGCACCATTTCGCCCGTAAGGAGATAACTGATATAGTCGGGGATGAAGAGATACGACTTGGCCTGCTTCATCGGTTCGAACCCTTCCTTGTGGCAGGCGTACAGCTGGAACAGGGTGTTGAAGTTGAGGAACTGGATGCCCGTCTTCCTATAGACGGTCTCGCGGGGGATAATCTGCGTGTATTCCGCAATCGCCGTGTCGGTATAGGGATCGCGGTAGGCGCGTGGTTCGCTGATGGCCTGCCCGTTGCCGTCCAGGAATACGATGTCGACGCCCCAGGTATCTACGCCGATGGCATCGATGCGGATGTCGTCCTGTGCGGCCAGGTCGTTGAGGCCGGCTTTGATTTCGCCGAACAGGGTTTCCAGACTCCAATAGAACTTGCCTTCCTTCTCCCGGATGGCATTGGGAAAACGGCGGACTTCCTCCGTTTCAAGTACTCCGTCGGCTAGTCGTGCCAGAATCAGACGACCGCTTGTAGCACCGAGGTCTATAGCTAATACGCAATTTTTCATTTTACCACAGCTCTGTGAGCTTTATATAAGTTATTAAAACAGGTTTATAATAAAATTATGCTGCGAATATAGGCAGAATTTTCGAAATTTCCAAATTTTGTTGTGCCAAAATATTCAAATTAAACGAATTTTCATCGTTTCCTGTGTTTTTTGACATATTTTAGCCTCTTTTTCGACAGATTCAGTTCAGGCTTTTGTAGAATCGGTTTACCAGCCGGCGATAGCTTTCGGTATAGTTGCCCAGTCCGTCGCGTACCGTCAGCGTGTTGCGTTGAGGAACGGTAGCCTGCCGGCTGAATGCGGCAAGCGAGCGTTTGGGTGCCTTGCCGTCCCTGGTGACGACATCCGTGATGACTGCGGGCGAGAGGCCGTGGCAGAGGGCAGAAACGGCCACCTTGTCCCACTCCGATGTGGGGAAGATGATGCACAGGCGGCCGGCCTCGCTCAGGCGTTGCGATGAGATTTCCATCAGCTCGTCAAAGGGCAGGACATTGGTGTGCCGAGCTGTCGCACGTCCCTCGTCGTCGGGCAATAGCGTGCCGTTGAAGAAGGGCGGATTGGATACGATCAGGTCATACTCGCGGGCTTCGGTTTCAAGGTGAAAATCGCGGATGGCAACCGAGTGTACACGCAGGCGGTCGGCCCAGGGGGAGAGGGCGAAATTTTCGCTGGCCTGGGCTGCAGCTTCCCCGTCGATTTCAACGGCGTCGATGCGGGCCGTCACCCATTGTTGGGCGCACATCAGGGCGATGACTCCAGTGCCCGTGCCGATGTCCAGAATCCGTCCGCACGGGATTGTAAACACTTCCCCGCACCAGGCTCCCAGCAGCACTCCGTCGGTGCCGATTTTCATCGCACATTTGTCCTGCCGAATTGTAAACTCTCTGAACTCAAATAACGCCTTACTCATCATTTTGGTTTTTTTAACGCTGCAAAAATAATCATTTTTTTGGAGATTACAAAATAATTTGCTATCTTTGTGCCGATTTTTTAGTATCAAAGCAGATTATGAGCATAAAAAAGAATAAAAAAGAGCAAGAGAAAGCCTCACGCAACGACCGCAGTCGGAAACCTGCCGAACCGTTGACAGAGGCGCTCCAGGACGCCGACGATACCGGCAGCGGGGATTCCGACAACCCCGGTTCGGGCGACGGCCCGGCATCCGGCTTCCCCGGCAACCCGGGTGGCGGAAACCGCGATGGGGATTCTGATTCCGGAAATCACAAAGTCGCAAGCATGCGTTCGTTTGAAATCACGGTACCGTTGTTCTCCGACGGCAAGTTCGACGGCGACTACGACAGCAAACGCTGTCCGGTCGACCGTCTGCCCATCATACCCTCGCGCAACGAGGTGCTTTTCCCGGGCATCACCATGCCCATGCGTATCAAGCGTACACGTACCAGAAACGCCATCGATACGGCCATCAAGAACAACACATATATAGGTGTAGTGCTCCAGAGCCGCATCTCGGTCGAGACACCCTCCGATGCCTTCGACCTCTGTACCGTGGGCTGCGTGGCCGAGATTGTGAAGGAGATTCAGATGCCCGACAATTCAATCAACCTGCTCATCACGGGCAAGCGTCTCTTCCGCGTCAGGTCGGTCGAGTCGACCGACTTCGCCATGTTTGCCTCCGTCAGGGTCTACAGCGAGACATTGCCCCGCAAGGATGAAAACCAGGTTAGGCTCAGGGCGGTAGCCAACAATATCAAGGACGATATCTCGGAGATTATCAACCTGGAAGGCGACGCCAGCCACGAGGCTTTCTTTGCGCTCTCGTCGTTCGACGATATTCACTATGCTGTCAATTATGCCTGCTCCACTTGTCTCTCCATGCCCAAGGACCGCCAGCACCTGCTGGAGGAGAGCAACGTGCTGAACCGTGCACTGATGCTGGCGAGTCGGATTTCCAGCGACCTGCAGTATGCGAAGATCCGGTCCGAAATCCGTAATTCCACCCAGACGCGCATCGACAAGGTGAATCGCGAAGCCTATCTCCGCAACGAGATGGAAGCCATCCAGATGCAGTTGGGCGAGGGGGCGGCCGACGATATCTCGCGGCTCCGGGATGCCGCACTCTTCAAAGCCATGCCGCTCACCATACGCGAACTTTTGGAAAAGGAACTCCATAAACTGGGCCGTATGAACGAACAGGCGCCCGACTACAGCATGCAGCTCAATTATCTCCAGACCCTCGTGGATCTGCCCTGGGGCAAGACCACCGAGGACCGACTCGACCTGAAACATGCCCAGCGCATTCTCGACCGCGACCATTACGGTCTGGAGAAGGTCAAGGACCGCATCCTCGAACATCTTGCCGTCCTGAAGATGCGCGGCGACATGAAGTCCCCCATTCTCTGTCTCGTAGGCCCTCCGGGCGTGGGCAAGACCTCGCTCGGCAAGAGTGTGGCCGAGGCCCTCAACCGCGAGTACATCAGGGTGTCCCTGGGCGGTCTGCACGACGAAGCCGAGATACGGGGCCACAGGCGTACCTACATCGGTTCCCTGCCGGGACGCATCATGTCGGGGCTGCTCAAGGCAGGCACCGACAATCCGGTCTTTGTGCTGGACGAGATTGACAAAATCAGCAACGATTTCCACGGCGATCCCGCCTCCGCTTTGCTCGAGGTGCTCGACCCCGAGCAGAACAAGACCTTCCACGACAATTTTCTGGATTTCGACTACGATTTGTCGAAGGTGCTCTTCATCGCCACCGCCAACGACCTGGCCACCATTTCGCCTCCGTTGCTCGACCGTATGGAGATTATTTCGCTCTCCGGCTACATCGAGGATGAGAAGGTGGAGATTGCAGCCCGTCATCTGCTTCCCAAACAGAAGGAGGAAAACGGTCTGCAGAAAGTGCGGTTCTCGATACCCCGCACCACCCTCCATGCCATTGTGCAGCAATATACCCGCGAGAGCGGCGTGCGAATGCTCGACAAACGCCTGGCCAAGATTATGCGCCGCGTGGCATGGAAATCCGCCAACGGCGAGACGCTCCCCGGTTCGCTCAAGGCTGCCGACCTCAAGGACTATCTGGGCACGCCCGACTACGACCCCGACAAATACGAGGGCAACGACAAGGCCGGCGTGGTGACAGGACTGGCCTGGACTTCCGTCGGGGGTGAGATTCTCTATGTGGAATCCGCCCTCTGCAAGGGCAAGAGCGAGAAACTCACCCTCACCGGCAATCTGGGCGATGTCATGAAGGAAAGTGCCCTGCTGGCCCTTCAGTATGTGCGTTCGCATGCCGACGAACTCGGCATTCCCGAGGCGGTGTTCGACAATTACAATGTCCATATCCATTGTCCTGAAGGCGCCATTCCCAAGGACGGTCCCTCGGCCGGCATCGCGATGGTGACCTCTCTGGCTTCCACTTTCACCCAGCGTAAGGTGAGGGCACGCCTCGCCATGACGGGTGAAATAACCCTCCGGGGCCGCGTGATTCCCATCGGCGGCGTCAAAGAGAAGATTCTGGCTGCCAAACGGGCCGGTATCACCGATGTCATCCTCTGCGAGGATAACCGCAAGGACATTGGGGAAATCAAGCCCCAGTATATCGAAGGTCTGACCTTCCATTATGTGCGTGATGTGCGCGATGTTCTCGATGTAGCCCTGCTGCCCGAGAAGGTGAGCCATCCTCTGGTGTTTGACCTCTCTGCCCGCAAGGAAACCTGTTTAACGAATAAAGAGCAATGATTCACGATCTGGCTTTGATTATGCTGACGGCCGGCGCGGTCAGCCTTCTCTTCAAGTTCATGAAACAGCCCGTCGTCCTGGGCTATATTCTCGCCGGCATGCTTGTGGGTCCCTATTTGCTGGGACAGACCCTCATCAACGATACCGAAAGTGTTGAGACCTGGGGACAGGTGGGTGTGATTTTCCTCCTCTTTTCGCTGGGTCTGGAGTTCTCGTTCAAGAAGCTCCTCAAGGTGGGCTCCACGGCCATCATCTCGGCCCTGGTGATAGTGATGGGCATGATGACGACCGGATTCCTGGTCGGACGGGCCATGGGATGGACCGAGATGAACTCACTCTTCCTGGGCGGCATGCTCTCCATGTCGTCCACCACGATTGTTTTCAAGGCCCTCGACGACCTGGGACTGCGCCGGCAGCAGTTTGCGGGCATCTCGTTCGGCATCCTCGTGGTCGAGGACCTCTTTGCCGTCGTGCTCATGGTCCTGCTGTCGTCCATTGCCGTCAGCCAGACCTTCGAGGGCGGCGAGATGCTGGGGCAGATTGCCAAACTGGCCGCCTACCTGCTGTTCTGGTTCGTGGCGGGCATCATGCTGATACCCACGTTCCTGAGGGTCTGCAGGAAACACCTCAACGACGAGACGCTCACCATCGTTGCCATAGGCCTCTGTCTGGGCATGGTGATGCTGTCGGTCGGGGCGGGTTTCAGCGAGGCCCTGGGTGCATTTGTCATGGGTTCCATATTGGCCGAGACGGTTGAGGCCGAGCATATCGAACACATCACCAAACCCGTCAAGGACATGTTCGGGGCCGTATTCTTTGTGTCGGTGGGCATGATGATCAATCCCGCCCTGCTGGCAGAATACTGGCTGCCCATTGCCATTTTGACCCTGACGGTCATCTGCGGACAGCTGATATTTGCCACCTCGGGCGTGCTCATTTCCGGACAGCCCCTCAAGGTGGCCATGCAGACCTCGTTCACGCTGATGCAGGTTGGCGAATTTGCCTTCATTATCGCCTCCTTGGGCGAGAGCCTCAAGGTGACTGAGGGCTTTCTCTATCCCGTCATCGTGGCCGTATCGGTCATAACGACCTTCCTCACACCCTATACCATTCGACTGGCCGGTCCGGCCTACACTTTTGTGGACCGACATCTGCCCTTAGGTTTCAAACTGTGGCTCGAACGCTACGGTTCCACCCGCAACACGGTAACGACCGAGAGCACCTGGCGCCGACTCCTCAAGAAGGTGGCCATCACCACCTTCACCAACATCATCATCCTGTTCTTCATCATAGGTCTCTATTTCAAATACATTTCCACGCCGTTGGTGAACATCATCTCGCAGGTGGCACCTCTCTGGGCAGGCAAACTGATATCCCTGGCAACGATTCTGATGCTCATAGCGCCCTTCATCTACCGCATCGTGACCAAACATCTGCATTCGCCCGAATCGCACGAACTCTGGAACACCAGCCAGTTCACCAAGGGCACGCTGGTGGCCCTCTTCGGGGTTCGTATACTCATCGCCCTCAGCATCGTCATCGTTATCATTTCGGAGATGTTTACACTGACGACGGGCGTGCTGATCGGCATCTCCGTTGTCGTTGTTGCGTTGGCGGTACTCTCGCGGCGAGTGCAGAAACGGTCGCTTAACATCGAGAAAAGGTTCTACTCCAACATCAATGCCCGTGAGGTGCTCAACGACAGCCGCCGCATCGTGGGACGTTCGCTCGAGGAGTCGCTGCTGACCCATAACATCCACCTGGCCGACTTCGTGCTCGCGCCCGAAAGTGAGTATTGCGGACGCCAGCTCCGTGAACTGAACTTCAGAGCCGCGAGCGGAGTCTCCATCGTACGCATCGTCAGGGGAGGACTCTATATCAATATCCCCGGGGCATCCGAACGCCTCTATCCCGGCGACCAGATTGTGGTGGCAGGTACCGACGACCAGATCTGTGACTTCCAGAACGACCTCGACCGCAACGTCCATCCCGACAGCCAGACCGCCGGGCGTAAACTGATGGCTGTACAGCAGTTCGAGGTGACCGGGGCCATGAGTTTTGCAGGCAAGCGCCTGCGCGACTCCCGCATCGGCGAACTCGCCCAATGTGTGGTCGTGGGCATCGTCCACGGCGACGACGAGATTCTCAACCCCAATGGCGACACGCTCCTGGAACCGGGCGACATACTGATCCTGGCCGGCGAGGAAGGCAAGTTGCAGGAATTCCTTAACCGCGATGCCCGCTCATGAAGATGCATGTCGTGTTCATAGGGAAGACCGACGGTGACCTCTACCGCAAGGCCATTGCCGACTATGCCGGCCGCGTGGGCCACTTCATTCCGTTCTCCGTCGAGGAACTGCCCGACATCCGCAATAGCAAGGCCCTCACCGAAAAGGAACAGAAGGAGAAGGAGGGCGAGGCAGTGATGCGCATCCTCCAGCCCGGCGACCATCTTGTCCTCCTCGACGAAAGGGGGGAGGAGATGACCTCCCACGGGTTTGCAGACTATATTGACCGCAAGATGATGAACGGCTCCCGTCGGCTCGTTTTCCTTGTAGGCGGACCCTATGGTTTCTCCCCGCAGGTCTATCAGGCCGCCCAGGGCAAAATCTCGCTCTCCCGGATGACATTCTCCCACCAGATGGTACGTCTCTTTCTGGTGGAACAAATCTACCGGGCCTTCACGATTTTGAGGGGATTACCTTACCATCACGACTGAAAAAAGGATGAAATTCGGGCTTTTTTCGCCATTTTGATAAAAAAAACGTCAAAAACAAACGTATTTCCAAAAAATACCCTATATTTGCACCAGTCATTATAAAAAAAGACAAACTATGAAAGGTAATAAATGGCTCAACGCCGTGCTTCCTGCGTTTCTGGTACATTTGTGTATCGGCGTGATTTATTGTTGGTCAACCATTAAAATTGATTTTGCCCGGGAACTGAATGTGGCGGTTGCGGAGTTGGAACCCACCTTCTCGCTGTCAATCTTTTTCGTAGGTCTGATGGCGATGATCTCAGGTATTGGCCGGTTCAACATGGGCTCCCCCAAGATAAACGTCATCATCTGTTGGGCGCTGTCAGCCATCGGTTTTTCGGGTCTCGGATGGTCCATCAACATCCAGGACCTCAGGGTTTTCAATCTCTTTTTCGGAGTCTTCCTCGGTTCCGCTGTCGGCTGGGGTTATCTGAGGCCCATACGCAACGTCATTATGTGGTTCCCAAAGGAAGGAGCTGGTATAGCCATCGGTACAGCGTTGTCGGGTTTCGGTCTCTCCAAAGTCATTTTTGCCCCGCTGATGCCCTATCTGAATGATATCTACGGCCTGGAAACCACCGTCTACATTCTGATGGGCTTCGGTTGTGTTCTGTTTCTGATTGCCACACTTCTCATCAAGCGTCCCGAACAATGGGTGGCTCCCATCCGTTTCGGCGTCCGCGACTTGATTTACCTCACCTTCAAGGGGTCGTTCTACCGCATCTGGATTATGTTCCTCATCATCACGGCCTGCGGCCTTTCCATCATCTCGTTCGAGAAAGCACTGGCCGACAGCATGAAGATTGAAAACGTTACCTGGGTGGTCATTGTGTCGGCCCTGAGCAATGCCGCGGGCCGTTTTGTGGGCGGTGCAATCTCTGACCGCATGCTGAGGAAGGAAATCAACTACGTCGTGCTCACGGCCCTCTGCGGTATCGTCGGCTTCATCATTGTCCTGATCGGTAAATTCTCCGTGGCCACAATGATTGGTTACCTTGTTATTATCAACTTGAGTTTCGGCGCCAGCTTTGCCACCCTTCCGGTTTTGCTGAAAGAACGCTTCCCCTACGAGGCCCTTACCACCATCTACGGCCTGGCCCTCTTCGCATGGGGTATTGCCGGAATTATCGGCAGCGGTTTGGGCCATTTCGTCATCTATGACCACAACGGCAAGTTTGTCGAACTCATAGCCATCATTTCAGTCTTCTTCTTCGTAGCTCTCGTCCTCGCCCTCTCTCTCCTGTTGCAGAAGAAGTATCGCGCCAACCTCAGCAATCTTCTCTATTTCCAGCAACTTGAAAACCGCGTCTCCGAAGGAAACGATTGACCCGACCCCGACGGTTAACGGTTATCGGTTAACGCTTATTCCCGCGAAGCGGCAACATATAAAAGCCAGGCAGCAATGCGCCGCCTGGCTTTGTTTTCAGTAAGAAGTAAACTAAAACGTATGATAAGTCAACAAAATCCGCACAAATTCAACTTTTCCGGGAAAGGAGTCAACCTTTTTCAGGAAAAGTCAATTCAAGAATTATTTCGGAATCTTAACTGCTGATAATAGAAAT
>CAJOOX010000071.1 GCA_905236195.1 uncultured Bacteroidales bacterium | reverse complement strand
TGACACTTGTCAAATCGTTGCCGCAATCTGCAGGAAGCTTTTGACACTTGTCAAAACATTGCCGCAATATGCAAGGAGCTTTTGACACTTGTCAAAACATTGCCGCAATATGCAAGGAACTTTTGACAGCAATTGAAAGTCCTGCACCGGCTACCGGAGACTGCTCTGGCAACATGCATTTGGCAAGTATTTCGTATTGTGGATTTATTGTGATATCGCGTTTTCTATAAAACGAAAGTATCTCGATTTTAGTGTGGTTGTTCACACGCGGTTATGCAGATGACCCGAAAAAATGTCCCGCATCCGGAATCGGATACGGGACATTTAATTATCCTGAAGAACGTCTGATAGAGAACAAACGCGCCCCGGGAAGGAATTAGAGGAGCGTTACAACAACGTCGGCCTCATCCTCAGCGAGGCTGATTTTGCCTTCGCGAGCCAACCAGCCAAGAGCGGGGAGGATTTCTTTGTCCTTCAACTTGGTAGCCTTCTTAAGAGCCTTAAGAGCCTGACCGTTCTTTTCGTTCAATGCAGCCCAAACGGAGCCTGCATTTGCGCCAATAACATCAACGTTCATTTTAAATAAGTTATTAAAGTTTAATTTATTTTGTTTGTGATTTTCTCAAAATCTCGGTGCAAAGATAGAGAATATTTTTTTAATATGTATAAAACTTTTTCAAAATGTGATGATTTTTACACATTTTAATAAATATTGAAATCTCGTTATGACTTTTTACGTAAATTTTTCTTCTTTTAATCAAAAAAAGAAGGCTCAGTTTTCACGGTTGAACCGAAGGTCTGCGCCTGACTAAAATCTTTCAGCCGCCAATGTATGAAATACCCTCCACCATGTATGAAATACTGCATGCTGCCGCAGGGAACCTGTCGGACAATTTGTCAGAAGTGGGAAGACTGGCACGGTTTTTGCAGAAAGAAAGGTGGCAGTCATTTTGACAACCATACATTATTATTAATTAATATATTGGAAATCCGAAATAATTACCCGGCAGTTCCAATTAGAGAATCTAAAATATTAAAAATCAATAATATGGCAACAAAGAACGGTTCAATCAATGTCACCACGGAGAATATTTTCCCCGTGATTAAGAAATTTCTCTACAGTGAACATGAAATCTTTCTGCGCGAACTCGTAAGCAACGCTGTCGATGCCACACAGAAACTGAAGACGCTGGCCCGTGCCGGCGAATTCAAGGGCGAAACGGACAATCTGAAAGTCAACATCGCCATCGATGCCGACAAAGGCACACTCACCATCAGCGACCAGGGTATCGGTATGACCGCCGAAGAGATTGACAAATACATCAACCAGATTGCATTCTCGGGCGCTACCGAATTCCTCGACAAATACAAAGAAAACGGCGCACAGATTATCGGCCATTTCGGTTTGGGATTCTACTCGGCCTTCATGGTGGCCAAGAAGGTGACCATCCGCTCGAAGAGCTGGAAGGACGAGCCCGCAACAGAGTGGAGCTGCGAAGGCGACACGACCTACACGATGGACGAATGCGACAAGGCCGAGCGCGGCACCGACATCATCCTTGAACTCGACGACGAGGACAAGGCTGCAATGACCTCGAAATCCAACATCGAAGGCCTGCTGAAGAAATACTGCCGCTATCTGCCCGTGCCGATTGTATTCGGCAAGAAGACCACCTGGAAGGACGGCAAGGAAGTAGATACCGACGAGGACAACCAGATCAACGAGACCTCTCCCCTCTGGACCAAGACTCCCGCCGATCTCAAGGACGAGGATTACCTCAAGTTCTATCATGACCTCTACCCCATGGCTCCCGATCCGCTGTTCTGGATTCATCTGAACGTGGACTATCCCTTCAATCTGACGGGTGTGCTCTATTTCCCCAAGATTGAGAACCAGCACTTTGAACGCAACAAGATCCAGCTCTACTGCAACCAGGTGTTTGTGACCGATCAGGTGGAAGGCGTTGTGCCCGAATTCATGATGCTGCTCCACGGCGTCATCGACTCGCCCGACATTCCCCTGAACGTATCGCGCTCCTACCTGCAGGGTGATCCCAATGTTAAGAAGATTGCCGGTTACATCACCCGCAAGGTGGGTGATCGTCTGCAGGAAATCTTCAACGAAGACCGCAAGAAGTTCGAGGAGAAGTGGGACGACCTCAAGATTTTTATCGAATATGGTATGCTGAGCGACGAGAAGTTCTACGACAAAGCAACAGGGTTCTGCCTTGTAGAGGATACCGACAAGAATTTCTACACGCTCGAGGAGTATAAGAAACTGACCGAGGGCACCCAGACCGACAAGGACGGACAACTGATCTACCTCTACAGCGATGACCCCGTTGGCCAGTACACCTACATTCAGGAAGCCAAGAACAAGGGCTACAACGTTCTTGTAATGAAGGGACAGCTCGACACACCCTTTATGAACCAGCAGGAACAGAAGCAGGACGATAAGAAGGCCCACTACACCCGAGTGGATGCCGACACAATCTCGAACCTCATCAAGAAGGCCGACAGCAAGAAGGTGGAATGGAGCGAGGCCGAGCGTCGTGAAAACAACGTCCTCTTCCAGAGCCAGATTCCTGCAGTTGACAAGGTGGAATGGAACGTCGACTTCCAGGCCCTCGACATCACCGACAAGGCCGTGACCATCGCCCAAAACGAATGGATGCGCCGTATGAAAGAGATGTCGAAGATGCAGCCCGGCATGAACTTCTACGGACAGATGCCCGACACCTACCAGCTCATCGTCAACACGGAACATCCCGTTGTCAAGCAGGTGGTTGCAGAGGCACAGAACGCGCTCAAAGCGCAGCTTGAACCCTTAGCAGCCGAAATCGCCGACAAGGAAGCCCAGTTCAAGCCCTTGGAAGAAGAGAAATACAAAGCCAAGGCCGGCGAATTCCCGGCCGAGAAGGAAACTATGCTGACGAGCCTCAAGGCCGACATCGAGATGCTGAAGGGCAAAGAAAGCGATGCTGTTAAGGTCTATGCCAAAGACAACCGCAAACTGCGCCAGCTGATTGACCTGGCTCTCCTGGAGGGACAGATGCTGAAAGGCGAAGCGCTTGCAGCCTTTATCAAACGCTCAACCGATTTACTCGCATAATGAACGAACAAATCCTGATTCGTATCACGGGACAAGACCGTCCGGGTCTCACCGCCGCCGTGATGACTATTCTGGCCAAGTACGATGCCGAGATTCTCGACATCGGACAGGCCGACATTCACAACACGCTCTCACTGGGCGTGTTGACCCGTATAGATGAGTCCCATTCCGGGTCGATGATGAAAGACCTTCTGTTCAAAACCTCCGAACTGGGCGTCCACATCGGTTTCTCGCCCATTCTGGACGACGAATATGAGGCCTGGGTGGGCCGACAGGGCAAGAACCGCTATATCCTGATGGTGATGGGCAAGAGCCTCTCGGCCCGCCAGATTGAGGCTGCAACAGAGATTATAGCCAACCACGGCCTCAACATCGACTCCATAGTGCGACTGACAGGCCGCCGCTCCATTCGCGTGGATTCCGACAGCCGTGCCTGCATCCAGTTCTCGATACGCGGCACGATTTCCGACCGTGCAGAACTGCAAGCCGAACTCATGCACACATGCAGCGAACTCGGCATGGACTTCTCGCTCCAGCGCGATGACATGTACCGCAGGGCCCGCCGTCTCATCTGTTTCGATATGGACTCAACGCTCATTCAGACGGAATGCATCGACGAACTTGCCATGCGTGCCGGTGTGGGTGATCAGGTGAAAGCCATCACTGAGAGCGCCATGCGCGGCGAGATTGACTTCAAGGAAAGTTTCACACGCCGTGTGGCCCTGCTCAAAGGGCTCGACGCGAGCGTGATGCAGGATATTGCCGACCATCTGCCCATCACCCCCGGCACCGACCGCCTGATGACCATCCTGAAGCGATGCGGCTACAAGATTGCCATCCTGAGCGGCGGATTCACCTACTTTGGCGAACGTCTGCGCCAGAAATACGGTATCGACTATGTGTATGCCAACGAACTGGAAATCGGCGAAGACGGCAAACTGACCGGCCGCTATCTGGGCGACATCGTCGACGGAAAGCGTAAAGCCGAATTGCTCCGGCTCATCGCCCAGGTCGAGAAAGTCGATCTGCAGCAGACCATCGCTGTGGGCGACGGCGCCAACGACCTGCCTATGATTTCAGAGGCCGGCCTGGGTATTGCCTTCCACGCCAAGCCGCGTGTCGTAGCCAATGCTCCGCAAGGCATCTCCACCATCGGACTCGACGGCGTACTCTACTTCCTGGGCTTCAAAGACAGCTATCTGGGTGACTTGGGAAAGATGCAGTAAAGTAAAGAATCTTTCGGGAAGTAAAGAGTGAAAATAATTCGGAAAATGAGTTGAGATGAATTCCTTCCTCATATCCATTGGTTATCTGGGCATGTTCATTGCCTCGTTTATGGCCGGAACCTTTATTCCGTTCTCGAGCGAAGCCGTCATGGGTGCCCTGGCGGCCACGACCCGGTTCGACAACACGCTGCTCATCATCACCGGCACCTTGGGCAACGTGGCCGGCATGCTCGTCAACTACGGTCTGGGATGGCTTTGTTCTGAGGAATACATCGTCTCGAAGTTCCATGTCAAACCCCAGCGTCTGGCCAAATCAAAATTATGGGTGGAACGCTACGGCATCCGTATCGCCTTCTTCTGCTTCCTCCCCTTCATGGGTACCGTCATTGGAATCGTACTGGGCATGTTCAAGGCCAACATCTGGAAATCGGCCTCGGCCGCTGCCACCGGGATGCTGGCCAGATACATCATCGTAGTGCTCAGTATTTCTTCTATCGTTTAGAGTTTTATTTGTTAAATAATCTAAAAATTCACCCCGGAATGAACTTTTCGGAGTGTTTGTTCGTTATATAAAAACTAAACTACATAGAATGAGACAAATAAAAATTACGCAGAACATCACCCGTCGCTCGGAAGAGTCGATTGAAACCTACCTGAACGCGATATCACGCGAAAGGATGGTTTCGCTGGATGAGGAGGTGGATCTCGCGCAACGCATCCACAAGGGAGACCAAGCGGCCTTGGATAAACTTGTAAGGGCGAATCTGAGATTCGTCGTATCTGTAGCCAAACTCTACCAAAATCAGGGTCTTTCGCTTTCAGACCTTATTTCCGAAGGTAACGTGGGGCTTGTGAAAGCCGCTGAAAAATTCGATGAAACACGCGGATTCAAATTCATTTCGTACGCAGTATGGTGGATTCGGCAGAGCATTATGCAGGCGCTGTCGGAACAGGCCCGTATGGTACGACTGCCCGGCAACCAGAGCAATATGATTCGCCAGATACGTGTGATTCAGAACCGCTACGAACAGGAACAGAACCGTCCGGCGACCCTCGAAGAGATTGCCGAAGAACTGGACATCACAGTCGATAAAGTACGCGAGACCATGGCTGCCAACAGCCGCGGCGTGTCGCTCGACACCCCCCTGCAGGATGACGAGGACGGTACGCTGCTCGATGTGACACCCGACCGCCTATCCCCCGCTACGGACTCGAGTCTGAACACCGAGTCGCTTCGCACTGAATTGGATATCGTGCTGAACAAGATACTCAATGCCCGCGAAATCAAGATTATCAAAGATCTCTACGGTTTGGACGGACAGGAAAAGACTTTCGAAGAGATCAGTCTCGAACTGGGACTGACCCGTGAACGCGTGCGCCAAATACACGAAAAGGCGATTATCAAAATCAAAAACAGCGAATATTCCCATCAGTTGCTAGCTTATTTTTAAGCTATGAGACAGATTAAGATTACACAAAACATCACCCATCGCCAGGAAGAATCCATCGAAACCTACCTGGCAGCGATTTCGCGCGAAAAAATGATTACTCCCGATGAGGAGGTGGATCTGGCGCAACGCATCCATAAGGGAGATGCGGCCGCTTTGGACCGGCTGGTAAGGGCGAATCTGAGATTCGTGGTCTCTGTCGCCAAGCTCTACCAGAACCAGGGTCTCTCACTCTCGGACCTGATTTCCGAAGGCAATGTGGGATTGGTGAAAGCGGCCGAAAAATTCGACGAAACACGCGGTTTCAAATTCATTTCCTATGCCGTCTGGTGGATTCGTCAAAGCATCATGCAGGCACTTTCTGAACAGTCGAGAATGGTGCGTCTGCCCGGCAACCAGAGTAATATGATTCGTCAAATCCGGCAGATCCAAAACCGTTACGAGCAGGAGCAGAACCGTCCTGCAACCATCGAAGAGCTGGCCGACGAACTGGGCATCACGGTAAAAAAAGTAAGAGAGACCATGTCGGCCAACAGCCGCGGTGTTTCACTCGACACCCCACTGCAGGATGACGACACCGGCACACTGCTCGACGTAACTCCCGACACAACCGGCGATGCCACCGACTCGACCCTCAACAGCGAATCGATGCGCACCGACATCAACAATCTGATTGACAATCTGCTCAAAGACCGCGAACGGGACGTGATACGCTACACTTTCGGACTCAACGGACGCGAACTTTCGACGGAAGAAATCTGCAACGAACTGGGTCTCACCCGTGAACGTGTACGCCAAGTACGCGAACGCGCACTCAACAAGTTAAAGGAGTCGCCGGAAGCAAAAAAGCTGCTACCTTACCTATAAAAACTAAACGGTTAAAAACAAAAAATCCCCGGAGCCTTCTCTCCGGGGACTTTTTGTTCAGCGTCGGCGACGCGGCCTTTCTTCAAGCTTATCTTGGGCATCGGGGGCCTCAATGCCGTACTTTTGACGTATCTGCGCATCGTAGCGGTTGTGTCGGTTCTGCTCGCGGTTGCGTTCACGCTCTCGGCTGCGGTATGCGGCATCATCAGCCTGGAACTCCCTCACACAGCGGTTGACGTATTCTACCGTCAAATTGTACCACTCGGCGACCCTTTCGGGTTTGTTCTTGCCAAAGATTACATCCTTGGCCACTTGTGTCTTTGATAACGGCCTGTCCATATTTTTTAATGTATTTAAAAGTATAAAAAAACTGAAACCCAGATCTCCGGCAGGTAGCTGGGACTCAGAGAATATGCAATGTCTTCTCGACCTCATCGAGCAGGGGTGGCAACGCTTCTTCGCGCCGACGCTCCTCCTCTGCCCGGATACGCTCTTTGGCTCCCGCATCGCCCTGTGCGGCGGCACGGATTTCGTTGTACCAGTGTATAGCGTAGTTTTTGTTGAGCATCTGTGATATTAATTTACGGGCTGTTCCTGCTGTTTGGAAAGCAGAATTTCCGAGGTGGACTGTAAAGTGAAATCTTTACGATGGAAAACGAAACTGCGACCCAGATAGCGTTCCTTCACCATTTCGTTGGAGGCAAGTTCCTCGGAGGTTCCCTGGAACAGAATTTTTCCCTCGAAGAGCAGATAGGCACGATCGACAATCGAGAGTGTCTCGGGTGCATTGTGGTCGGTAATAAGGATTCCGATATTCTTCTCTTTGAGTTTATAGACGATATATTGGATATCCTCCACGGCGATGGGATCGACACCGGCAAAAGGTTCGTCCAACATGATGAACTTGGGCGAAATGGCAAGACAGCGAGCAATCTCACAACGGCGTCGTTCTCCACCCGAGAGACGGTCGCCCAGATTCTTGCGAACCTTGGTGAGGCGGAACTCTGCAATAAGGCTTTCCAATCGCTCCTTCTGTTCCTCTTCGGGAAGGTTGGTCATCTGGAGTGTCGCCAGAATATTGTCCTCAACTGTCATTTTGCGATAGACTGAGGCTTCCTGGGCGAGGTAGCCGATGCCGGTCTTTGCACGGCGATAGACCGGGTAGGACGTAATATCCACCCCGTCAAGAAATATTTTACCCTCGTTCGGGGTTATCAGACCAGTAGTCATATAGAACGTCGTGGTCTTGCCGGCGCCATTGGGGCCCAACAACCCTACGATTTCGCCCTGCTTCACGTCAATACTGACATGATTGGCAACGGTGCGCGGACCATAGCGTTTGACGAGGTTCTCAGTCCTTAGGACACTGCGAGTTACATCTTCTGACATAAAAAATCAAAAATCTCGGTGCAAATATAATGTTTTTTTGGGAAATATGCCACGTGTTTGAGAAAAAAATCGTATCTTTGCAGCAGAATTTGCGTTTTTAAAGTTAAAACTATGATCATTGCAGACCAAATAAGTTCATTTGGAAGCTATGTCAAACTCATGGGGCGTGTGTTCACCCGGCCCGACAGGTTTAAGCTGTTCGCCAAGTCAACCGTAAGGGAATACAACTCCCTGGTAATCGACTCGATCGGCATCGTATGCCTCATCTCGCTCTTTATCGGTGCCGTATGCTGCATCCAGATTCAGAACAAGATGTTCTCGCCCCTGCTGCCCCGCTACACCCTGGGCTTCACTACCAGAGAAATTCTGATTCTGGAGTTCTCTTCCTCCATCATTGCCCTGATACTCGCCGGCAAAATAGGGTCCAACATCGCCTCCGAAATCGGCACGATGCGCATCACCGAACAGATTGATGCCTTGGACATCATGGGCGTCAATTCGGCCAACTACCTGATTCTGCCCAAAATTGTAGCCCTGGTGTTGGGAATGCCCATGTTAGGCATCTTTTCCATCTTTCTCGGACTGATAGGCGGCGGACTCATCGCACAGCTGTTCGGCACCTTGCCGATTTCCGATTACATCTATGGCATCCAGTCGTTCTTCGAACCCTCAAGTGTCTGGTACAGCCTCAAGAAGTGTCTCTTCTACGGCTTCCTGATTTCCAGCATCGCTTCTTATTTCGGATACACCGTCAAGGGCGGCGCTACGCAGGTGGGAAAAGCAGCCACCGACTCCGTTGTGATTACGAGTGTGATGGTTCTTCTTTGGGACATCATTCTCACCAAAATCCTCATCTGAAAATGATTGTTGTAAAAGGTTTAAATAAAAGTTTCGATAATCAGCACGTGCTCCACGACATCAGCTGCACCTTCCGTCCCGGCATGAACAATCTCATCATCGGCCAATCGGGCTCCGGCAAAACGGTGCTGCTCAAATGTCTCATCGGTCTGCACACCCCCGACAGCGGACAGATTCTGGCCAACGACCTGGATATCACCCAGCTCAGCGACAAACAACTGAAGACCTTCCACCGGCAGGTGGGCGTGCTCTTCCAGGGTTCGGCCCTCTTCGACTCGATGACAGTGGCCGAAAACGTGGCATTCCCGCTGGTGATGTTCAGCAACAAAACCGTCAGGGAACGCGAGGAACGAGTCAGATTCTGTCTTGACCGCGTGGGCATGAGTCAGGCACATGACAAATTCCCCAACGAACTCTCGGGCGGCATGCAGAAACGCGCCGCCATCGCCAGAGCCATCGCCATGAATCCCAAGTTCCTGTTCTGCGACGAACCCAACTCGGGTCTGGACCCACAACGCTCAATTCTGATTGACCAGCTGTTGGACGATATCACCAAAGAATACAACATCACAACCGTTATCAATACCCACGACATGAATTCTGTGCTGGGTATCGGTGACACCATCACGTTTCTCTCGAAAGGCCGCGTCGAATGGGTGGGCACAAAAAATGAAATCCTGAAGCAGAAGGAATCACCCACGCTCCAGGACTTCATCTATGCATCGCCTATACTGCAGTCATTCCGTCCAAAGACGATATGATTCGATAGCCTGTCCCTCCAGCATCTCCTGTCCGCACTTCACCACCGCGCCCTGAGCCGCCGCTTTTTTCATAAACAGTGTCTCACAGGGATTGTAGACTATATCGAAGCAGATATGCCCGGGCGTCAAGAGTTCATAGGGAATGGCCGGACAGGTCTCCACATTCGGGAACATGCCCAACGGCGTGCAGTTCACAATCAGCAGATTGCGTTTCATAATCTCCGGCGTAAGATCCTCATACGAGAGAATGCCCTGTTTGGGATGAGCCATACGCGAAACGAAGGTGGGATGAATGCCGAAATCCTCCAATCCGGCCCGGATGGCCTTGGAGGCTCCGCCTGTGCCGAGAATCAGCGCCCGCTCCGGTCGTTTCTCAGCATCTTCCAGCAGGGGCTGCAGTGATTGTTTGAATCCGACGATATCGGAATTGTAGCCCGTCAGACGGACGCCTCTTAAATGTGTAGCAGACTGTAAGGCCTCATCATCGCTGAGATGTTCCACCTTAATGACATTCACAGCACCAATGCGTTCGGCCATAGGAGAAAGCTCATCAAGATAAGACATCACCTGCTGTTTATAGGGAATGGTGACATTCAGTCCACTGAGCATCGGCTCGTTTTGAATCAAGGCCGGAAAACGGTCGAGAGTGCCCAAATCAAAATTCTCATAGACGGCATCAATCCCCAACCGGGCAAACCGTTCAGTGTGGAAACTGCGGGAAAAAGAGTGACCCAAAGGATGACCCAGAAGTCCGTATTTTTTTGTACTCATAATTATAACGTCATTTAGCAGTTAATTCAGCAAAGACAATATATTTTGCGTCTATTGCTTTGCAAAAATACAGTTTTTTGACGAGAAACCCAAAAAAATAACAAAGAAATTTTGTATTTTACAGAATGTTTAGTATCTTTGCCCCATATTTTAAAAAAAATTGGAATAAAATGCGTATTCTGCACTATATAGGTATCCTTCTGACAGCTTTCGCCATTGCCATTTCCGGCTATGCGCGAAACAACAGCAAAGGCACCCCCAACAAAGAGCACAACCGGTTTGTGCTCATCATTGATGCCGGCCATGGTGGCAATGATACCGGTACAGAAAAACGTAACCGTTCGATGAATGAAAAAGACATCACCCTGAAGGTGGCTTTGAAATTCGGACAACTCGTCGAGCAGAACTGCAAGGGCGTGGACGTCATTTACACCCGTAAAAAGGACGTAACCCTCTCCCTTCCCAGCCGTGCCCAAAAAGCCCGCGATTCCAAAGGAGACCTGTTTGTTTCGATTCATGTGAATGCGGCCCCCGACCGCACAGCGTACGGTGTCGAGACCTACGTCTTCGGCATTACGGGTAAAGAGTCCAAAAAGGACAGCGAACAGAAACGCATCCAGGACAAATGGAATATCGAACGCGAGAATATTGATTTCGACGGAAAGGAAGCCGACTTCCAGGGAACGCTTTCCCTGGAACAGAAAATCTTCCTCGAAGCCCAGCGACAGAAACACAGCGCCTATTCCAAGGAAGCTGCCAAATATGTACAGAACGCTCTGGTGAGCGCCATGAAGGCGACATCTTATCGCAACCATGTCAACAACCGCGGCGTCAAGTCCGCCAACCTCTATGTGCTCTGCTACTCCCCCATGGCCGCCATCCTCGTCGAACTGGGGTATCTCTCCAATCAGCGGGAAGAAATTTTCCTGAACACGGATGCCGGAATCAATGCCTGTGCCAATGGCATCTTCGACGGATTCATCCGTTATTGGCAAGACTGGAAAACGCGTCGCCTTCCCTCCGAAAACGATAATCGGGTGGAAGGACTCGTCCAACCGGATGAATTCCAACAGCCCGAAACCGCAAAACAGCCTGCACCAAAACCTGAACCCCAGACAAAGCCTGAACCCCAGACAAAGCCAG
>CAJOOX010000070.1 GCA_905236195.1 uncultured Bacteroidales bacterium | reverse complement strand
TAACCAAGTCCGTTTCCGAGACCGTCGAGGAATGCGGGCCAGGGCTTGTTGCCCAGGGCGAATGCTTCCAGACGGCCCATCAGGATACAGTTGGTGATGATGAGGCCGACATAGACCGAAAGCTGTTTCGAGACTTCGAAGACGTAGGCTTTGAGGATTTCGTTGACCAAGATAACCAGCGCAGCGACAACCACCAGCTGTACGATGATACGGATGCGGTTGGGGATGGTGTTGCGGAGGAGTGAAATGATGACATTGCTGAATGCCAGAACGACTGTCAGGGAGATACCCATGACGAGGGCAGGCTTCACCTGGGTCGTCACAGCGAGGCTCGAGCAGATGCCGAGCACCTGTACGACGATCGGGTTATTTTGCCAGAGGGGACCTGTGAATACCCCTTGTTTCTTTTCTGCTGCCATAGATTATTTGTTTTGAAGAGATTGAAGGAAGGGGAGGTATCCCTCGAGTGAGTTTTTAATCATGTCGGACACACCGTTAGACGTCATTGTAGCGCCGGTGATGGCATCCACCTTGTCACCTTCGGAAGCTTTGCCTTTCTTGAGCACGGCTACCGAGGTGAACTGTCCGTCCCTGAAGATGTGTTTGCCTGCAAACTGGGCTGCAAAAGCCGGGTCGTCCTTGATTTTGGCACCCAGGCCTGCGGTCTCGCCCTTGTGGTCGAAGGTAGCACCGGCTAAGGTGTTGCCGTCGGCCTCAACCGACACATAGCCCGAAATCACGTCCCAGAGGCCGTTGCCGAAGAGGGCGAGGATGTAGTAATCCTTACCGTCGATGTTGGCTTTGAAGACAGGCAGCTGGGCATCGGCAATAACCTTGCCCTGCGAGAACTGGTTCTTGATGTCGATTTCAAAAGGATCGACATTGTCGAGAACCTCTCCCTTGCCGTTGACGGTGAACTTGTTGTCGTCCATATTGAGCGAAGCCCAGATTTCACCGGCGTTCTGGAGGTTGGGCTCCTGAGTGAGGTGGGAAGCTACAGCCGCGAGCACCTGCATCTTCTTCTCGTTGTCGGTGTTCTTTTTCTGCTGGTCCTTGAGGCCGAGGGCTGCGAGCGCAAGCAGAACGGCTACGATGGCCGTAAGGACGGCTGCGTAGATGACTGTGTAGGAATTGCTGTTGCGATTCATAACTTGTTTCCTTTCTTAATTATGCGTTGGCAACCAGAGCGGCACGTTTGTTGCGGCGGTTGATATTGGCCTGTACGACACAATAGTCAATCAGGGGAGCAACGGCATTGCCGAGCAGTACGGCAAGCATGGCGCCTTCGGGATAACCGGTGTTAAACATACGGATGACAATGGCCATCACACCCACAAAACAGCCGTAAATCCATTTGCCCGTGTTAGTGCGGGCGGCTGTAACTGGGTCGGTAGCCATGAAGACGGCAGCAAATGCAAAACCGCCGAGGCAGAGCTGCTGAGCCACAGTGGGGGCGTTGTCGGCAAAGGCATAGATGATGGCACTCATGAGGGCACCGCCTGCGAAGCAGCTGAGCATGATGCGCCAGGAGGCTACGCCCGAGACGATGAGGATGCAGGCACCGATGAGAATGGCCAGCGTGGACGTTTCGGCAAAAGAACCGGGAATGATGCCCAGGAAGGCGTCCCACGTGTTGAAGGTAGCGGGGTTGAAGGTGCCTTCTGCCACCATGCCGAGGGGCGTGGCCACGGAAACGGCATCCACACCGTCAATACCTCCGAAGCCGAGGGCAGAACCGCCTCGTACAAAGACGTCCGTACCGGACATGGCCGTAGGATAGGCAAAGAAAAGGAACGCACGTGCGATGAGTGCGGGATTGAAGATGTTATAGCCCGT
Organism: uncultured Bacteroidales bacterium; assembly: GCA_905236195.1. Lineage (GTDB taxonomy): Bacteria > Bacteroidota > Bacteroidia > Bacteroidales > UBA3663 > Liminaster. The sequence continues at coordinate 12,307 of CAJOOX010000070.1, read as the reverse complement.
GCCGCCGAATACCTCCTTGGCGAATACCACGGCAAAAGCAGTAGCCAGTGCAATGGTCCAGAGGGGTGTCTCGGCAGGCATGACTGCGGGAATCAGAATACCCGAAGCAAGGAAACCCTCGGCAACTTCTTCATGCTTGTAGGCTGCGATACAGAACTCGATGCCCAAACCTACGATATAGGTTACGATAACCTTGGGGAGGAAGAGCAGGAGACCGTAGAAGAAACATTCCCAGAACCCGGCTTCCTGATGGATGGCCGTGAAGTGCTGATAGCCTTCGTTCCACATGCCGAAAAGGAGGGCGGGGATGAGTGCGATGATGAGCGTGGTGATGACACGCTTGGAGTCAACGCTATCGTGTACCTGAACGCCGCGGCGTGGTGCCGTCGTGGTGGGTACGAACAGGAAGGAGTGGAAAGCATCAAAGAATGACCAATACTTCTCCCATTTGCCGCCCTTGTTGAAGAGGGGGGCAACGTTCTTGTCAATGTATTGTGAAAGCTTGTTCATTATTCCATTTCTTTTTTAAGACGTTTCAAAGCATCTGCAATAACTTGCATGACGGGAGTCTTTGATGCATCTACGAATTCACAAAGTGCAAAATCCTCGGGTGCTACCTCATAGATACCCAGCTCCTCCATCTTGTCGATATCAAATGCCAGGGCGGCTTTGAAAAGATGTTCGGGATAGATGTCCATTGGGAACACTTTCTCCCAGTCGCCGGATGCAATCAGTGCGCGGCGGCCGCCTTTGAGACGGGCGTCGAGAGTCCACAGTTTCTTGGGAAGGAAAGCCGAAAGGGATGAGCGGGATACACTATAACGTGTAATGCCGGGGGTTGCCCAGCCGAAGAGTTCCGCATTGTCCGACCCGTCGGGGATGACGGTGACGGTCTGAGCCTGGGCACCGAGAGTGCCTTCGCGGCCTGCGTTTTCACCGGTCAGTACGTTGCCGTTGATGTAGCGCTGCAGATACTCGGCCTGTTTTACTTTGCCTGCTACGATGCTTTCGATGCTTGAGCCGGGGAGCACTTTGGCGTATGCAGGGCTGAGAATTTCAGAACCGGCAATGGTGATGACACGGCTGAAATCGAGGTTGCCGGCCAGCACCCGGCCAATCACGATGACGTCCTGAGCCGTGGCCGTCCACACTTTTTCGCCCTTGTTGATGGGTTTGATGTGGTTAATCTGTACACCGACGTTGCCAGCGGGATGGGCGCCTTCGAATTCATAAATCTCACAGTCCTTGAGATTGAGTTGTGTGCGTGCGGCCACGCCGACGTACACTTTGCCGGATGTGAGTTTCGACAATGCCGTAATACCCGCCTGAAGCGCTGCCTCCTGCCCCTTGACGATCATTTCGAACGAGGGTGCAAGGGGTGCCGTGTCGAGCAGGGTGACGAAGATGTCGCGAGGCAGGATCGTGGGGTCTGCTATCGTGCAGTAAGGACGCTGTACGAGGAAGGGCCAGACACCACGCTCCAACATGGCTTTCCTGACTTCTTCGGCCGAAGCCTTCTGGGCATCGATTGCGGGAAGTGATGTACTCGTGCATTTACCGTCTTTCTTGACAACGACGGAAAGCACTTTGCGACGTTCGCCGCGGTTTACGGCCACGAGGGTGCCGCTCACCGGACTTACAATCTGAATCTCGGGATGAAGCTTGTCGCAGACAATGGGCTGACCCGCGGCGACAGGTTCATCTGCCCGAACAAGGATTTTGGGAGTGAACCCGTTGAAATCGTCGGGAACAAAAGTCCACGATGTATCTTCCTTCACAGAAGCCATGTTCTGCTGGGGTACACCTTCCAATGCGATGTTCAAGCCTTTCTTGAGTTTAATCAAACTTGCCATTAATTGGATTGTTTATTATTATTTTTGTTTGTATTCTTTATGAAAACGCGTGCAAATATAGTGATTTTTTTTCAAAATTCCGCGTCTGGGTTTCTTATTTTTCCAATTTGGTACAAATGAAATCTCAGTTTCAATTGTTTGGAAAGCAGAGGTGTCAAAAAAAGGAGCTCACTACCAAGTAGCGGGCTCCTGACAATTTTTCGGGATACAAGGATTATTTCTGTGACGCGTCTGCGGGTTTAGCTGTTTCGGGCTTGCCTTCATATTCGAGCTGGAGGAAGTTCTTGGGATCGGACTTCTGCGAGAACTCATCCAGATACTTCTGCCAGGCAGCCATGTCTGCCATATCGCCTTTCGACCACGATGAACCGAAGAAGTAGAATGCCGTGGCATTCTTGGTCGGTAAGATGGCGAGCACGTGTCCGGTTGCACCCGAACGGGCTTTCATGTCGAGGGGATTCTCTTTCTGGCCCCAGGGCTGTATTTTGGCATCGGCCATGAAGGGAGCCACAATGCCGATGAAGATTTTACCGTTCACGTCCACACCGCCCTGCGAGGGATCGGTAGGATCTGCGTATGCGATGTATTTCTTCTCGGGATTGATGACATACTCTGCGCTCTCGGTATGTGTCACAATACCGGCGGCTACCTGAGCCTCTCCGTCTGTCAGACCCTCATAGTTCACAATCATCATGTTCATGCGGCTGCCGGCCTGTACTCCCAGGATGCGGTGCTCGGTATATTCCTTGCCGTCCAGGGTCTTCTTCTCGAAGTCGAACTTGACGTAGAGTGCCAGAGGGCCTTCTTCGAGAATCTCATAGTCGGTATAGCAGTAGGGGTAGATGATTTCGTTGTCCTTGTAGAGCGCAGGCGCACCGCCGCCCAGGGTTGCTCCGACTTTGTAGCAATCGAGACCGAAGCCGTGGTCGAAGTGATAGGAGGTAGCGTGATTGACACTGTCGGCGGCTGCCGTATTGCCAGCTGCCTTCAGAGAGTCAATCTCATGACGTGCTCCGTGCTCGGTGTTGTAGCGGCTCTCCACCACCAGGTCGCGGGTATTGCCTTTGGTCCATACGTCAAAGCCGTATGCACGTTCACCGGATGCCTGCAGTTCGGGACCGTAGCAGCGGTAGGCTGAGAATTCATTTTCCCAGGCGAAGTCGTCCACACGTTCAGGATACTGACGCCCGGCTACAACGGGGGTAAACACCTCAGGTTCGCCGATGGTGAAACAATATTCTGCTTTGCCGTTGGCTGCTACTGTTGCGGGGAACATCACAGTTGCCATGTGGGGATTCATCATGGAGAGCTGATAGGGGAGTTGTTCTCCCTTGTCGTTCAGCACAATGAGTGAATCAGTGGTCGTGATGCCCAGTTTCTGCCGGATGGCATCCCACGATACGTCGGCCAGTTCTCCGTTGCGGTCGAAACCGAGCGAATTGGTAACCGTTACTTTCAGTACGGGTGTTTCTGTCTTGGGGGCACAGGACACCAAGGCAAGCCCTGTAAGGGCGAATAGACAAAGTTTTTTCATTGCTTTATTTGGGCTGCTTGCCGATATAAGCCAGAATGCCGCCGTCCACATAGAGAATGTGACCGTTCACAGCATCGGATGCATGTGATGCGAGGAACACGGCGGGACCACCCAGTTCAGAGGGATCAAGCCAGCGTCCGGCAGGTGTCTTGGCGCAGATGAATGAGTCGAAGGGATGACGGCTTCCATCGGGCTGGCGTTCGCGAAGGGGCGCTGTCTGGGGTGTTGCGATATAGCCGGGACCGATGCCGTTACACTGAATGTTGTATTCGCCGTACTCGGAGCAGATGTTGCGGGTGAGCATCTTCAGACCGCCCTTGGCTGCTGCATAGGCGGAAACGGTCTCGCGGCCGAGCTCGGACATCATCGAACAGATGTTGATGATCTTGCCTTCCTTGCGCTCCATCATTTCGGGAATGACAGCCGACGATACGATGAACGGACCCACCAGGTCGATGTCGATGACCTGCTGGAACTCGGCACGCTTCATTTCGTGCATGGGAATACGCTTGATAATGCCGGCGTTATTGACCAGAATGTCAATCTGACCTACTTCTTCGTGAATCTTCTTCACCGTTTCGGCTACCTGTGCCTCGTTGGTTACGTCGCATACATAGGATTTGACGTTGGTAATGCCAGCCTCTTTGTAGTTGGCGAGACCCTTCTCGACGGCAGCTTCGTTGATGTCGTTGAAAATGATGGTTTTGATGCCGGCGGCAACAAAGGCCTTGGCGATGTTGAAACCGATACCGTAAGAAGCACCTGTGATCCATGCATTCTTACCTTCCAGAGAAAAAGCTTTTAAGCTATCCATAGTTCTTATTTAGTAATTATGTTATAAATGATGATTCGATGGGGTATGAACCCCATCGAAAGTGATTATCTCAGTTCTGTTTCTTTGTAGAAGTCCTGATCACCGTAGTCAAGATTCTCGCCGCCCATACCCCAGATAAAAGTGTAGTTGGCTGTGGCACATGCCGAGTGGATAGACCATTCGGGTGAAAGTACTGCCTGATCGCCCTCCATCCATACTACGCGGGTCTCCTGGGGTTCTCCCATGAAGTGACATACGGCCTGACCCTCAGGTACTTCGAAGTAGAAATAGGCCTCCATGCGGCGGCTGTGGGTGTGGGCAGGCATGGTGTTCCATACGGAGCCGGGTTTCAGTTCGGTCATGCCCATCTGGAGCTGACAGGTGGGAAGTACCTGAGACACAATCATACGGTTGATGACGCGGTCGTTGGCGCCCTCCATGCTGCCGAGCTTGAGGATGTTGGCTTCGGCTTTGGTCACCTTCTTGTCGGGATAGGAGGTATGGGCTGTGCACGAATTGAAATAGAACTTGGCGGGCTGTTTGCCGTCCTTCGAGATGAAGGTAATGTTGCGGTCGCCACGTCCCAGATACAGAGCCTCTTTATAGTTGAGTTCGAATTCCGTGTTGTCCACTTTCACGATGCCGGGACCTCCGACGTTGAAGATACCCATTTCGCGACGGGTCAGGAAGAAATCGGCCTTCAGGGGGTCGATGGCTTCCAAAGGAAGCTGCTCCATGACGGGCATTGCTCCGCCCACAACCATTCGGTCGTACATGGAATAAACCATATTCACCTCGTCATTGGTGAAGAGTGTGGGAATCAGGAAATCCTTGCGGATACGAGCGGTGTCGTAATGCTTGGCATCTTCGGGATTGGAAGCGTAACGCAGTTGATAATTAGTCTTCATTTAATTGTTTGTATTGTATTTTATTGTTTGTTTGTTTTTTTTATTACAGAATACTCTCTCTCAGGATGATGTCATGTTTTACGATGACACGCTGCTGAGGCGGACGCATCTCTTCGTTGTCGGCTTTGTTGATGCGCATCAGGAGCATCTTGGCAGCCAGTTCGCCCAGACGCTGCTGGTGCAGGTCGATTGATGTGAGAGGTGTCTTCAGATACGGGTCGAGACTTTCATTAGCCACACCAACAACGGCGATGTCGTTGGGCACTTTCAGTCCCTTGGAGATGAATGTGTCCATGGCGGCAATGGCCGAGAAGTCACCGGCCGCGAAGATTCCGTCCGGCTTCTCTTCCATTTCCATGATGCGGAGCGCTACTTCGGTACCCGTTTCGAGGGTGATAGTATTCTCGAAGACCCATTCTTTGCGGAAGGGGAACCCGAGGTCGGCCAGGGCTTTCTTATAACCCTCCAGACGGTCCACATACGACTTCAGGGTCTGAGGACCGGCAAAATGGCCGATGCGCTTACAGCCTTTGCGGGCCAGTTGCATCGTAGCGTCATAACCGATCTGGAAGTTGTCGTTCGATATGGTGTCCGACTCTGTAATCTGTGGCACGCGGTCGAAATAGACCAGAGGAGTGTTCCTCATGCCGCATTCCACCTCATACGAGGGATGGATGGTTTCAACTGAAAGGGATACGGCAATACCGTCCACCTTTTTGGCGAGCAGGGCGCGTATGGCGGCCGTTTCGTCAAGCACGTTTTCGTTGCTGGCCGCAATAATGACATTGTAGTTCTGTCGCTGTGCGGTTTCCTGAAAGGCGCTGATGATGCCTGCAAAGAAGTTACGGTCAATACGCGGAACAACAATTCCCAAAGCGGAACCGCGACCCGTGCGTAAATGATGAGCAATGGGATCTGGTGCATAGTTAAGTTCCTGTGCCAACTTCTGTACAGCATCTCTCATTTTTTTGCTGATTCGAGTGTTACCTGCCAAAGCGCGTGATACGGTCGAAGCGGTCGTGTTCAGACGCTTCGCCAAATCGTAAATGGTAACTTTCCCTTGTTTACCCATAATGATATTTATTTTAATTTATAAATGAAAAGACAATATTTTCACGTTGCAAAGATACAGAAAATATATGAACTTTCCAAATTCTCTTGGGGTAATTTTAAATAAAATGCGCAAATTTTACATTTTTTGCACTTTTGCAAGGTTTTCTGTTGTTCAAAAATGCAATTTTCAGAAAAACAATCAGAGTTCCTGGGTTGTACCAAAAACTCTGAGGTTCTTTACATCGAGGGTGTGGAAGCTTCGGGAGAAGCCGGTTCGCCGGGTGCAACCGAGGGGCCTTCCAGTTTGGCGGATGTGTTTATCGTCTGGATTCGTTTCAGCTCTTCAAGTTCGGCTTTGGCTCTCTTCATTCGCGGAGCGTACAGGATATAGGCAACGAGATATCCAAGAAGAATGCCCGGAATGAAACCGAACACCATGTATTTGGTAAGTTCTTCGGTCGTGGCTACAAACTGCGTGTCTCCATAGGTCTGCTGAACCAGCCAGATAATGAGGGCGCAGACAAGCAGCAGCACAAAAATGATTTTAACCGTTTTGCTGTGACGGAATATCAGCAGGATTACGGCCGCAAACAGTAAGGTTCCCAATACAATCCATGCGCGGATGGGGAGGGAGGACAGGAATAATGTTAACAATGACATAGTAAGTAGTTGTTCAATAGTTTACTTGTTTATAGAGTTGCGTTCCCAGAACACGCCGTCTTTGAATCCTTGGATGGTTTTGTTGTCATCGGCCAGTTGCAGCCGTTTTTCGGCGAGCAGGCAATAGTGCATTTCCCGTTCGACACCGACCCAGTGGAACCCCAGTTTTTTGGCCGTGACGGGCGTTGTGCCGCTTCCCACGAACGGATCCAATACGATACCGTCTTTCGGACAGGAGGCCAACAGCAGTTTGGCCAGCAGTTTCTCCGGTTTCTGTGTCGGGTGTTCTGTATTCTCTGTCATACTCCAGAACGGTACCGTGATATCGTCCCAGAAGTTCGACGGGCAGGTGTCCCTGAATTTGCCGTCTTCGGTTTCCTGCCAGTCCCTGGGCATTCCGTCCGTCCGGTAGGGTGCTTTCACGCGGCGTCTTACCTTGACGGCTTCGATGTCGAAGTAGTAGTGGTGCGGATCGGCCACGGCGAACCAGATGTCTTCCATGCCGTTCTTCCAGTTTTTGGAAGCGCCCCGTCCTTTTTCCCTTTGCCAGGTGATGCGGTTCAGGATGGTCAGATGACGTGACAGCACCCTCTGCAGTACAGCGGTGTTTTTCCAGTCGCCGCACAGATAGACTGAGCCTGTCGGGGAGAGTTTATCCAGCAGGTTGCCTATCCAGGTTTCCATCCAGGCCTCGTATTTGTCGTCGCTCTGTTCTTTCCACTGTTGTCCGTTATATACCTTATTTATATTATAAGGAGGGTCCAGAAAAATCAGATCGGCAAAACGGTCGGGGAGGAGTGGCAGCAGTTCCGCCATGTTGCCGCAAAAGATGCGGTCTCTCATTTGGCCGGGCGACAGCGGCACCTGTATGGCATCCACCCTCACGACTCTCTCTTCGAGAGCGGGTATCTCTTCCGGAGAGAGTGTCAGGGTTTGGTTACGTTCGCCGCGTGGCTTGGATATCATTCGGTTACGGCGTTTTGCGGGATGAGTTTCACTTCGCTGTTCAGTCCGCAGGGTATGGTGCCCCACGTCTTGAAGTCCGACACCTTGTCCGTTCCGGGCAGGGGTGCTATGTTGGCGTTTTTGAACTTGCGCCAGGGTTCGCCGTTACGGTCCATCTGGGCAATGCGATTGGCGGCCAGACCGGTCACCTCGATTTCTATCACGTTTTTGCCTTTCTTGAGATATTGGCCTACGCTCAGGCGATAGGGTACGGCGAATACCGTTCCGGCATCCTGTCCGTTCACCTTGACGTGTGCGCTTTCGCGTACGTCACCCAAGTCAAGCACCCAGTCAGCATAGCCGGCTTTCATCATCTTGGCCGGGATATTGACGGTCGTTGTATAGCGGCCTGTTCCGCGAAGGGTGTTCAAGGTTTCGTTACCGAGGGCAGTCCAGGGCTTGAGCGTTTCCAGTCGGAAGGTCTCGCTCACCTGCGGTTCGGATTTGGGGAAGGAGAGAGACCAGGGAGCATTGAATGCTACAGTCTCTGCGGCATCGGTCAGATAGGTCCATGGCTGCACGTCCCCGGTGAGCGCCTGGTTGTAGGTCTGAAGTATACAGCTTTCGCCTGAGCGGAGCTGGAGTTTCACTTCCGTTGCACCTACTTGGTTCTTGCGTATCATCGCTTTGCCTTTCCTGCCCGACATGGGGTCGAAAATCATGGCGTCGGCGGCATCCACGGCGAGGGTTACCCAGGCGTCCACATCGTTCTTCTGGAGCGACGAGATGAAGTAATGGTAACCGGTGTCGTTCCTGCGGCGTATGCTCTTCAGCCCGAAATCGCTCTTCATGGTTTCGGGTTTGATGTCTGCGGCCAGATTCAGTACGGCTTTGTAGTTGCCTGCCGTGATGATACGGCCTTTTCCCATGGGATCGGCCACGCCGTCCACCGTAAACTGAGAGGTGGGCAATTTGGCAACGGCATCGGCCAGTTTGTAGCGCCGTTCAGCCTCGTTGCCCAGTCCGGGTACCGATTCCGGGTATCCTGCTACGAAGATGATTGTGGCACCCTCTTGGGCCAGCGATACGAGGTGTTCCAAGGTTTCGGGCTGCATGAACTTCACCTGTGGGAGGATAAGGGCCTTGTAGGCGGTGCCGCCCGAGGTCACTATCTTGCCGTCTTCCACCCTGGTGTCGGCTATCATGCGGTCGGAGATATAGTCCATGTCGTAACCAGCCTCGTAGATGGTGTTGACTGCCTTCACGAACTTGGGTGCTTTCTTCTCCATGCCGTGGATGGCGAACATCACATACCGTCCGTCCAGATCGTTCAGCATGTCATAGAAGGGCAGATAGACCAAGAAGTCGTTGTCAGGCTGTCCCCATTGCATGAAACTCTGGGCACGCGCTATGTAGTCGAAGAAGGCAGGTGCCGCTTCCCACAGGGTGTTGAAGGGCGACATCTCCATCGAGGCGTAGAACAGCCATCCCGGCCAGGCGACTTCACGGGGCGAATAGGTCGTTCCGTGGAAGAACACATGGTTCACACCCGACACAAGCATGAGGTCCATGTCGGGTTTGCATTGCGACAGCGAGGTGCGGAAGTGTTCCGTGAGCCAGGTGAAGGTCTCCGACGAGGTGTAGGGCTTGCCCGTTACATGGGCAGCTGAACCCGCGTACTTCAGCATCGAGAGGTCCGAGTCGTTTTTCTTCCAGAGCGAGTCTGTGCGGAGTCCTTTGATTTTGAAGTCCGAGAGTCCGAAGCCTTCGATTTCGGGAATATCCACGGCGGCATAGACGTCGAGCAGATTGGCCGGCGAGCCGTGTGCCTGATTCCTTACGATGGCACCGTTCTGATGTGCCCAGTCTGCCCAGTAATGGGTGAAGACTTCCAGCAGGAGATCGGACATCGTCTCGCGATAGTCCGACACGATGCGTTTGTGGTTGGGGGCATTCTCGTCCAGGAATTCGGGGAAATGGTCCTGCAGACGGTAGCCGCGGCGTGCTTCGAATTCTGTCAGCATCGCGGGTGTCCAGTCTGCCTGATAGACCTCATAACTGTCGTTGAAGAACGTGTGGGGCACAGCGGTACCTGTACGCTTGAAGGCCTCTGTGAACTTGCTGAAATAGTTCCTTACGGCCTTGGGATTCAGGTGGTCCATCACATATCCTTCACCGCCGGGGGCTGCACGTTTCACTTCCTGACGCGTATGACCGTTCCAGAGGGCAACGCCTCTGTAGTGTTTGGTCTTGTCCACCTTGCACGACAGTGTGTTGCTGTTGACGGATGCGCTGATGTCGGTCACATTGCCCTCATCATCGTAAAGCCATGCACCGGCAAAAGTTGCATATTGGATCTGCTGGAGTTTTTTCTTGTCCTTGGGCAGGAGTGAGCAGGCATAGTCGGTTGTGACTGTCCGTCCGCGTTTCAGTTGGCGTTTCTCGGCCTTGGTGAGATCCTGCGCAGGAATCTCCCATTCGCTGAACACCGCCATCGAGGCTGCCTCTTCCAAGGGTACTTCAGGTCCGCCGAACGGCCAGCCCGTACCGTTGTTCATGTCAATCTCGATGCCCAGGCGTTTGCCTTCGGCCTCAGTGTGCCTCAGCATCTCCATCCATTGGTCCGAGAGGTAGTTGATGTCGTTCTTTTCGTTACCAACCACGCCGTAGATGGGAGTAATCTCCACGGCGCCGATTCCTGCACGGGCATACTCCTCCAGACTCCAGGTGAGGTTGTCTTTATCGACGGCAGAGCCGAGCCACCACCAGCGGGTGCCCGGCTTAGCCTCTGTCTTGATTTCCGGCCAGTCGACAGACTGTGCGGTCAGCACCCCTGCCGATGCCAGAGCGATGACCGAAAGAATGATTTTTCTCATTTCTCTGTCGTAGAGAGTTTATACACTTCGCTTCCGCACAGCAGGAAGCAGCCCAGACCGAAGTCCTCGAAGTCGGGCGCTTTGTCGTAAAGGGTAGGCTGCGAGTCCTTGGGTTCCTTGCCGGTCCCTTGGATGTACCCCAGGAAGCCGTCGGGATGTACGGCATACTTCACCATCGCGTTCCAAGCCTTCGTGATGACGGGCATGTACTTGTCGGCGGGCAGGTAGCCTTTGCGTACGCCCCATGCCATGCCATAGATGAATAGGGCCGTGCCCGAGGTCTCCTTCTCGCCGAAGTTGTTCGGGTCGTGGAGCGAGCAGTTCCAGAATCCGTCCTCGCGCTGCACTTTCACGAGGGCTTCGCACATGGCAATCAGGTCGGCCTTGTAGTCGTTGTAGTGGGCTTCCGTCTCAGGAATCTCGTCCATCACGCGCACCAGCGCAGCCACCACCCATCCGTTGCCGCGGCCCCAGTAGCAGTCTTCGCCGTTGGGTTCCTTGTAGGGGGGATTGAAGTTGTGGTCTCTCCACCACAGGCCGTCCTCGGCATTCCACAGACCGCCGTCCTGCCGGTTGCGGGTGTATTCATACATCAGCCACATCTTCTCCCAGTAGCGCGTGTCGCCCGTCGTCTTGCCCAGTTTGGCGAGCACGGGCATACCCATCTGGATGGCGTCGATCCACCACCAGTCGCTGCAGTCGGGGATGTTGACCAGCATGTTGCAGTGGGCGATTACGTTTTTCAGTTTCTCAGGCTTGGGCTCCAGACGGTACATGTCGATGTAGGTCTGCTCGCAGCAGTAGTTGTCTGCATCGCGGGCCAGGTTGCCCTGTTTGGCCGTGTTGTTCAGTCCACGCGCTTTCCACTGGTGAAAGTCGCACCACCGGTATGTATAGTCGTAGTATTCGTCCTTGGGGCTGATGCTGTAAAGGGCCATCAGTCCTTCGTAGTACACACCGCGCGTCCAGAGGTTGGACGAACGTATCTTGTTCACGTTGGTCGGCTCGGTCGGGTCGGCATATTTCTTCATGAACCAGTCGTTGGTGAGTTCCATTGTCTTGAGAATTTCTTGGCGGGTAGGCAGTTCGGTCGCCAGCGGAGCTTTCTTCTTCGCCACGACGGGCAGAGCCATAAGGGCGGCTAAGCCCAAGAGCAGGATTTTTTTCATTGGGTGGAGGGTGTTAGTAGATTTCGGTATATCCGTGTCGGATGCGGCACATCCGACACGGGGTGAGGAGTTTCTGCTGAACAGTTTATTTGAACAGGGGAGAGGGATATATGCCCTTGTCGGCCAGTTCCTGGAATTTGTCAACTACGCCCTGCCGGTCGCTGGCATAGGTCACGCCGAACCATTTCGAGGGAGTATCGAGCACCGTACAGGAGGCTTTGCCTGCGTGAATCAGGATGTCCACCATCAGCGGGATATAGAACTCGCACTTGGGGTTCTGGATATTCTCGGACAGGAACTTCGCAAAGTAGTCCTCTGACTCCTGGAAGTATTCGGGAGTGAAGCCCCACATGTTCATCGACACAGGTGTGTTTTCGGCCAGTGCTGTCTTGGTGTCGCCTTCGATGAATTTGATCACACCGTCTTCATCGCGGATAATCTGTGTGCGCTCTGTCACCTTCGTCAGGAAGCCCTTTTCGTTGGTCTCGCATACGC
>CAJOOX010000069.1 GCA_905236195.1 uncultured Bacteroidales bacterium | reverse complement strand
TCCAGATATTTCCCCGCGACACGAAATAAATCAGCTCATCACTTATTCACATTCATCCTTTAATTATCATTCATCAATTATTAACCAACGTTTTCGTTAAGCCAAATGACCAAAACCATGCTTGCATGAGTTTTGGCATGGCGAGAAAACGAACATGAAAAATGAACGTTTTCGTTAAGCCAAAAGAGCAGAGCGATGCTTGCATCGGCTATGCCTTGGCGAGAAAACGAGCATGAATGGACATTCGCCTGCCCATATTATAGATAAGCCATTTCTTGCTCAGTTGTTGCTGTCGAACCGGTAGGTAATGGTGCCGGTCATTGTGGGAGAACCGTCCTTGCGGACAAACTTGGTGCGGAGCGCTGCATCACATGCGGCTTTACGCAAATCCATGTTTGCTGTAGTCGTGCCTTTGGGCTGCACAGTAGCCTGCATCACATTTCCCATCGCATTGACGGTGATTCTCACCACAACAATCCCCGATGCGTTGACATTGAAGGCCGGCTTGGGGAGACTTCCCTTCAGACCGCGGCCGCCCAAATCGACGGTACCCCAGCCGGGAGTACCCTTAGTGGCACCTGTGTCGCTGTTGCCCTGGGCCGAACCTTCCGGGCTCTCTCCGCCGGCGCCTCCTGTTCCCTGGGCAAAGAGTCCGCCCACCTGCGAGGCAATCTGTTCGGCCTCCTTGCGTTTGCGTTCGGCTTCCTCACGGGCCTTGCGCTCAGCTTCTTCGCGCGCCTGACGTTCTGCCTCGGCCTGTTTTTGGGCTTCCTCCCGTTGCTTCTCTTCGGCAGAGGGAAGGCTCGGGGCCGGCTCGGTATTCTGCGTAATGGCCGGAGGTTCGGGCGACGGCTGCCGGGGAGCGGGAGCCGGGGCGCTCGGTGCCGGAGGGGTTGCCTCGGCGGTCTCCTCAGGCGCCTGGGTATTGTTCAGCACTTCGCCGGGTCCGGGTCCCATTCCCTCGACACGCAGGAGCAGCACACCGCTCTCCTCCGCCTGAGGGGGAAGATCGAGGGTGTACCACAGCAACAGGCCGACCACCATCGCGTGGATGACGACGGTGGCAATCATACTGATGAGGCGATTGCGCTTTTCTTCGTTCATATGCTCCGGGTCAATCTGAGGACGGTCTTGTGGCAAGAACCATACGGAAATTGTTTCGCGTCGCGATGTCCAACACCCGCACTACCTCCTTGTAGGGCACCGTCTCGTCGGCATAGAGGGCGACATACATCTCGGGAGCCTGCTGGGCCACACTCTGCAGCCAGGGGGTGATTTCCTCGAACTGGACGCCCGTCTCACGCTCATTGCCAAACGCGACGAAATAGCGGAGATCGGCATCGATGGTCACTCTTGCCAGGGGTGTGGCCGAAGTCTGTTTCTGGCTTTGGGGCAGAAGCACCTTGATGGCATTGGGGAACACCACCGTCGAAGTGACCATGAAGAAAATCAGCAGCAGAAAGATGACATCGGTCATCGACGACATCGAGAACGCAGCCGATACCTTGTTTCTTCGTTTCAGAGCCATACCTTATTTGATTTTATCGTTGGTTTCCACGAGGTCCATGAATTCCAGCGTCTTGGACTCCATCTCGTTGACGACGCGGTCGAGGAGCGTATTCAGATAATTGTAGGCAAAGAGGGCGATAATACCCACGACCAGACCGGCCACCGTTGTAACCAGCGCCTGATAGATACCGCCGGAAATGAGCGTGATATCGACATTGCTGCCTGCATTCGCCATATCGTAGAAAGCCTGAATCATGCCGGTCACGGTACCCAGAAAGCCGATCATGGGAGCGCCGGAGGCCACCGTTGCCAACATGGTGAAGCCTTTTTCCATCTGGGCCACCTGCACGTTGCCTACGTTTTCGATGGCAGCCTGCACTTCCGAAGCCGGATGTCCGATACGCATGATACCCTTCTCAATCATGGCAGCATAGGGCGCACGGGTCTGCTCGCAGACCTTGATGGCCGCATCCCGTTTCCCGTCCTCCAGATACTCGCGGATGCGGTCCATGAAATAGGGAGCATCCTTCCGGGCCTTCCGCAAGGCGATGAACCGCTCCACAAAGATGTAAACGGCTATGACGGAAAGAAGAGCGATGGGAATCATGATCCAACCGCCGTTGAGGGCCATGTCCCAAAGGGAGAGGCCGGACTCCTGAGGCACGGGAGTGGCCGTGAGCGCTTCGATGCTGTCCGATGCTGCCATCGGCATGGAAATCTGAAGGAATAAAGATGTCAATAAAGATGTCATATTTGATTATAATTAATAGAAAAGCAAATAAAATAGGACCGGCTGGTGAAGATTTCTGGAGAAAAAATTGTTTTTTTTCAAAATTATTCTCACCTTTGCAACTGGATTTCGCCCTTTGCTGTCTGAAAGAGACGGTGCAAAGATACGAATTTTAAGCGACTTAAGCGATATTATTTCCTTAAAAAAAATGTAAAGCGAATGAAAATTGCCGTTTTTGGTGCTACAAACCCCGAAGCAACCCGCAAAATTGAACAGATTTTGCAGGCTTTGCCCTCGATTTCGGTACTCTCCTCCCCCGTCTCGCCCGACGATGCGGATATGGCTATCAGTGTGGGCGGCGACGGTACGTTTCTGCGTACGGCGGCGGCCATCGGAGACAAAGGCATTCCGATTCTGGGCATCAATGCCGGACATTTGGGATTCCTGACCGACATCTCGCTCGAAGAAAGCGACACAGCGCTGCCCGGGATTCTGATTGACAAGAGGTACACGGTCGAGGAAAGGGCACTGATTCAGATGGAGATACCCGGTCGCACGGAACCCTACAACCGGGTTGCGCTCAACGAAGTGGCGGTACTGAAACGCGACCAGAGTTCCATGGTGTCGGTGACCCTGAAGGTGGACGGCGAGGTGCTCAACACCTATGATGCCGACGGGCTGTGCATCGCAACCCCCACGGGCTCCACAGCCTACGCCATGAGTGCAGGCGGCCCCATACTGGAGCCACATTCCAACTGTTTCGAAATCGTAGCCATCGCACCCCATTCGCTCACGACCCGGCCGCTGGTCATCCGGGATTCCGCCATTCTGAACATCTCGGTCGAGTCACGCAACGGGCTCTACCTTGTGGCTGTAGACGGTGTAGCCATACCGCTCACCACCGACGATGAGCTTGTCCTGTCACGCGCTCCGTTCCACACTCGTGTCGTACGTCGCAAAGGCCACACATTCTTCGACACGCTCAAGGCCAAACTGATGTGGGGTCAGGGCGGCATTGCCCACTAACCCTTCGCACTTAACTCTTCCAGCGCCTTCCACAGATTATCCTCCGGAACAGGTGCCTCGAGGGTGATTTCCTTGTGCGAGACGGGATGGATGAAGTTCACACGGCGCGCATGCAGCGAGATACCGCCGTCGGGATTGCTGCGCGGTGCCCCGTATTTCAAATCCCCCCTGATGGGCAGACCGATGTGCGAAAGCTGACAGCGAATCTGATGATGCCGGCCCGTAAACAGCTGCACCTCCAGCAGGGCATAACGCTCGGTGGCCGACAACAGTTTATAACGCAGACGCGCCTCCTTGGCATCCGGACGAGGCGCATCGTAGGCAAACGAACGGTTCTGCGCCTCGCGGCGCACCAGCCAGTGCTTCAACTCCTGCTCCTGCGGGAGTTCTTTGTTTTGTGCCCACACATTCGGCACAATGGCCCAGTAGGTCTTATGGACTTCCGAGCTGGCGAACATGCGGTTCAGCCGTTCCAGCGCCTTCGAAGTCTTGGCAAACAGGACGATGCCCGTGGTCGGACGGTCGAGGCGGTGAGTGACGCCCAGGAAGACATTGCCGGGCTTGGCATCGCGCTCCTTGATGAGACGCTTCAGCGTCTCGGAGAGCGGTTCGTCGCCGGTCTTGTCCCCCTGAACGATTTCGTGGCAGTTTTTGGAAACTGCCACGATGTGATTGTCTTCGTAAATGATTTTCATTACATATTCATGCCACCGTCGACCTGGATAACCTGACCGGTGACGTAGCTTGACATATCGCAGGCGAGGAAGGTTGCCACATCGGCAATATCTTCGGGCTTGCCGCCGCGCCGGGCGGGGATCTTGGTCATCCACTCGGCACGTACCGATTCGGGCAGCTGGGCCGTCATAGCAGTCTCAATGAAACCGGGAGCGATGGCGTTGGCACGGATGCCCTTGGGCCCCATTTCCTGGGCAACACTCTTGGCCAGGGCTATCAGACCGGCCTTCGACGAAGCGTAGTTGGCCTGACCGGCGTTGCCGTGAACACCTACGACAGAGGCCATGTTGATGATGCTGCCGCCGCGCTGCCGCATCATGATGGGCAGACAGGCATGGATGAAGTTGAATGCCGACTTGAGGTTCACTGTGATGACGGCATCCCACTGGGCCTCGGTCATGCGCAACATCAGACCATCCTTGGTGATACCGGCATTGTTGACCAGAATATCGATGTGTCCAAAGTCATTCTTCACCTCAGCCACAACACGTTCCGTATCAGCGAAATCTGCCGCATTCGAAGCATATCCTTTGGCCTGTACACCGAGGGCCGCGATTTCGTTCTGGGTAGCCAGACCGTTCTCATCAATCACAAGGTCCGTAAAAGCAACAGCTGCGCCTTCAGCAGCAAACTTGAGGGCAATGGCCTTGCCAATGCCTCGGGCTGCGCCCGTAATGAGGGCGACTTTTCCTTCGAGAAGTTTCATTTTTTAATTAATTATTAAGGATTAAATCATTGACATAACGTTGTTTACGCACAATTCCCTGGAAAATCATTTTGAAAATGCTTTCACGCAGGCGGGCTGTGGGAACGCCCAGGGCTGTGAACTGTCCGCGGATGTTGGGGATGTCGAGTCCGCGCAGGGAATAGTGGATGGTGACCGCCACCACCGAGGCATTGTCGATATCAAAGATGCCCTGCTCTATACCCTCCTGCAGAATCGTACGCAGGATATTCAGTTCACGGTTATCCAACCTGCGACGGGCATGCTCCAGCTGAATCACGTTGCGGAAGAACTCCGCCTTGAGCGTACCGTTTCTGACAACCGACTCCTTCACCTGATCCAGACGGTTCACGATGTAAAGCTTCAGTTTCTCGTCGGCGGGTATGTTGCGGGGCAGGATTTCCTCGATGCGTTCTATCAGGCGGTTCACCTCGGCATCGACCACAGCCATGAAGATATCCGACTTGGAACGGAAATAAGTATAGAGCGTGCGACGCCCACGCCCGGAATGTTCGGCGATCTCGTACATCGTCGTAGCATCAAAACCCTGACTGACGAACAGTTTGCGGGCCACCTCTATCAGTTCTGCGCGTGTATTTGCCATTTTTGATTCTTTGCACAAATTCTAAGTTGTGTGCAAAGATACAAAATCCTTTTGAAATAGCCTCAACTTTTCGCAAAAAAACACTTTTTCGGGCCAGTTTTTTTTCATTTTCGGGTCAAATATTGCCAAAATTACCCATTTTTAGAAATTTTCGCATTAAAAAATTGCTTTTGTGAAAATAAATGCGTACTTTTGCACATCTAACTAATTGTAACAAAACATGAGTTATCTCAAATTTGACAAAACCTTGCTAACCAATCTGGAGCAAAGTTTGGATATAGAGTATCTCCGCACGAACCGTAGCGGTGCGTATTCTTGCACAAGCATTACAGATTGCAACACAAGAAAGTATCATGGACTGCTGGTCATTCCCATCCCCGAGCTCGACAACGACAACCACGTTCTGCTTTCGACGCTCGACGAGACGGTCATCCAGCATGGTGCCGAATTCAACTTAGGCATCCACAAGTATCAGGGGGATACCTTTGCGCCTCGTGGACACAAGTACATCCGCGAATTCGACTGCGAGTTAATTTCCAAGAAGACCTATCGTGTAGGCGGTGTGATTCTCACCAAGGAAAGTTTCCTCCAGCACGATATGCCCCGTGTGCTCATCCGCTACACGCTTGTCGACGCCCACTCGGAGACAACGTTACGACTGCGTCCCCAACTGGCATTTCGCAACGTGAACGCCCTGACGAGTCGCAACACCGCCATCAACTACTCCTACGATGAGGTGTCCGGCGGCGTAACAGCCTGCCTGTACAAGGGTTATCCGACCCTCTACATGCAGGTGAGCAAGGATGCCGAGTTCTTCTCGGCGCCCGACTGGAACATGGGTGTGGAATATCCCCGCGAACAGGTGCGCGGATATGCGTTCAAAGAAGACCTCTACATGCCGGGCTACTTCGAGATGAAGATACGCAAGGGCGAGAGTATCGTCTTTGCCGCAGGCATCCGGGAGGCTGACCCCAAACAGCTCAAGACGCTCTTCACCCGCGAGCTCAAGCTCCGTGTGGCACGCACGTCCTTCTTCAACTGTCTGAAGATTTCCGCCCAGAGTTCCATCATCGAACGCAGCGGCAAGGACTACATTATTGCCGGCTATCCCTGGTTCAAGGTGCGCGCCCGCGACACCTTTATCGGTCTGCCCGGTTCGACGCTGGTCATCGGCGACAAGGCCGAGTTCGAGAAAGTGATGGATGCCGCAGTCGAGGCCCTCTGCAAGCAGATGGAGGATCCCGACTATGAAGACAAAGTCATCCAGGAACTTTCCGATCCCGACGTCCCGCTATGGGCCACATGGACCATCCAGCAGTATGCCCAGTACGTTTCGACCGAGGAAGCAGCCCGCAAGTACGGAGCTTTGCTCCGCAGCATTCTGAGCTATATCACCGACGACCGCTCACCTCTGCTGACGGTTCAGGAGAACGGCCTGCTCTATGCCGATGGCGAAGATACAGCCATCACGTGGATGAACGCCACCGAAGCCGGACGTCCCATCACCCCCCGCACGGGCTATATCGTCGAGTTCAACGCCCTCTGGTACAACGCCCTGAAGTTCACACTCCAGCTCATGCAGGAACATCCTCAAATCATGTTCCGCGAAGGCGAGGACTGGGATGTTGAAAAGCACCACCTCGAACGTCTCTGCGAACTCTACGAACTCGCGTTTGCCAAGACGTTCACCGCACCCGGCGGATACCTCTACGACTATGTGACCGAAGGCTACTCTGATCCCGACGTACGTCCCAACCAGATTTTCGCCCTCTCGCTCCAGTACACGCCCCTTTCCAAGCCGCAGCGCAAGGCCGCTCTCGACATGGTGACCAAAGAGCTGCTGACCCCCAAGGGCATCCGTTCCCTCACCCCCAATGCCGGCCGGTATCGTCCCAACTACTGGGGCAACGCAACCGAACGCAACTATGCCTACCACAATGGTGCAGTATGGCCCTGGCTCCTGGGAGCCTACACCGAAGCCTACCTCAAGGTTTTCACCCGTTCCGGCATCGCGTTCATCAAACGTCGTCTGCAGAGCTACGAGGAAGAGATGTCGCGTCACTGCATCGGAACCCTCTCCGAGGTCTATGACGGCAACCCGCCCTTCCGCGGCCACGGTGCCATGATGCTTTCCATCAACCAGGCCGAGGTGCTCCGCGCCATCGACGTGGTCGAGAAGTATGTGCCCGAGCCCGACCTTCGCACCGCCGAGGATTTTGTCAACGTAGAACTGACACCCGAGCAGCAACAACAGCAACAACAACAATAACACATTATTATATATAATATAGTATGAAAGCTTTAATGTTTGGCTGGGAATGGCCTCCTCATATTCTCGGAGGTCTCGGTCCTGCTTCCTACGGTATCGCCCGCGGTGTCGTCAATGCAGGCTGCGAAGTCACCTTTGTGATTCCCAAGCCACAAGGAGACGAGAAGAAAGACTTCCTCCACATCATAGGTGCAACCAATACGCCTATCGTCTGGAGAGACGTCGATTGGGACTACGTCCAGAAACGTTTCGGCTACTGCATGGATCCTCAGGAATATTACGACCTGCGCGATCACATCTACGCTGACTTCAGCAACATGTATGTCAACGACATGGGCTGTATCGAATTCTCCGGCCGCTATCCGCAGAATATCCTCGAGGAAATCAACAACTACTCCATCGTAGCCGGTGTTATAGCCCGCAAGGAGAGTTTCGACATCATCCATGCCCACGACTGGCTCACCTACCCTGCAGGCATCCACGCCAAGCAGGTGTCCGGCAAGCCCCTCTGCATACACGTCCACGCTACCGAGTATGACCGTACGCGCGGCAACTGCAACGACGACGACCCCACCTACATGATTGAACGCGACGGCATGAACCATGCTGACCTCATCATGTGCGTATCTGAACTTACACGTCGCACCGTTATCGAGAAATATCACCAGGATCCCCGCAAAGTCATCGCCATGCACAATGCGGTCGATCCCCTTTCTCCCGATATCGTCAATGCCCCCGTCAAGCGCGGCACCGACGAGAAGGTCATCACCTTCCTCGGCCGCATCACCGCCCAGAAGGGTTGCGAGTTCTTCGTCGAGGCTGCTGCACGCTGTCTTTGGAAGGCACCCAACGCCCGCGTTGTGATGGCCGGTTCAGGCGACCTCATGGAACCCATGATCCGGCTTGTGGCCCAGAAGGGTCTCGCCGACCGTTTCCATTTCACCGGGTTCCTGCGCGGCAAACAGGTTTACGAGATGTTCAAGGCCAGCGACGTCTACGTGATGCCTTCCGTTTCCGAACCGTTCGGTATCTCGCCCCTCGAGGCAATGGAATGCGGCTGTCCCGCCATCATCTCCAAACAGTCCGGCTGCGGTGAGATTCTCAGCAACTGTATCAAGTGCGACTTCTGGGACATTGATGCGATGTCCGATGCCATGTACAGTCTCATCACCTACCCCGAGCTTCACCGTTACCTCCAGGAGGAAGGCCGCAAGGAAGTGGCCGAAATCACCTGGGAGAAGGTGGGACAGCGCGTCGTAGATGCCTACAAGCGTGTGCTCGGCTGGAATTGAATGTCCCGATTGTAAATAGTCAAATAGTAAAATTGTAAATTAGTCCAATATGAAAACCATTTGTTTGCTTTTTGAGATTCATCAGCCCTACCGTCTCAAAAAATACCGTTTCTACGACATCGGTGCAGACCACTATTATTTCGACGACTACGCCAACGAGGAAATCCTCAAGCGTAACGCCTACCAGAGCTACATTCCCGCAGCCAAGATGCTGCTCGAGATGATCAACGCTTCCGACAAGAAGTTCAAGGTGGCTCTCTCCCTCTCCGGCGTTGCCATGGACCAGTTCGAGACATACTGCCCCGAATTCCTCGATTGTGTACGCGACCTCGTGGCTACCAAATGCTGCGAACTGCTCTGCGAACCCTACGCACACTCCCTCTCTGCCCTCCAGGATCCCGAGGAGTTCCAGCGCGAATGCAAGGCCCAGAGCAAGAAGATTTACGAAACCTTCAAATTCCGCCCCAAGACATTTGTCAACACCGGCTTTATCTACAACGACGAGATTGGTGCCGAAGTAGCCGCCATGGGCTTCAAGGGCATCATCACCGAGGGTGCCAAGCACGTGTTGGGCTGGAAGTCGGCCAACTACGTTTACAATACTACGGCCAAGCATTCCGTAGGCCTTCTGTTCCGCAACCAGAAGCTCTCCGAGGACATTGCCCTCAACTTCCAGGGCGGTCTCGATGCCCGCACCTACATGTCGTGGATCGAACAGAGTCCCGCTGACGAGAAGGTTTATACCATCGCTATGAACTTCGATGTGGTAGGTGGCATCCATCCCGCGTCCACCGGTATCTTCGAGTTCTTCAAGGCTCTTCCCCGCTTTGCCGAGGAGAAGAAGATTACTTTCTCAATGCCCCAGGAGGTGTTCGAAAACATTCCTTCCGTCGATACTGCATCCGTCGGGCACCCCATTTCCTGGGACGGCTATGACAAGGATGTGTCGGCCTGGTGCGGCAACGAGCTCCAGCACGAAGCGCTCCGCGCCATCTACAGCATCTCCGAGCGTCTCAACCTCACCAAGAACGATGTGCTCAAGGAGGACTATTCCTATCTGCTCTCGGCCGACCACTTCAAGTTCATGTCCACCAAGTACGGCACCTACAACCCCTTCTCGCCTTACGAGTCTTCGTTTGATGCCTTCTCCAACTACATGAACGTCGTTTCCGATATCCAGATACGTCTCAAACAGGAATTCCCCGAGGATATCGAGACCGAAGAACTCAACCCCCTCGTCAAGCAGATTGACAACCAGGGCAAGGAAATCGAGAAACTCCAGGCACAGCTTGCAGAGGCCGAGGCAAAACTCGCAGCTGCAGGCATCGCTCCCGAGGCGGCTCCCAAGAAAGCTCCCGCCAAGAAAGCCGCTGCCCCCAAGAAGGCCGCTGCCAAGAAGAGCTCCAAGAAGGCTGAGAAATAAGTTCGGCTCCCGAATCCGGCTTCCCTTGCCTGGTGCACCGGAAGCCGGAGACGGAGTTCTTCGGACAGATTGAATTTCTTCTTTTTTATTCACCCTCTAACTCATTACCAACTATGGCAAAGTACGTTTGTGACGTCTGCGGTTATGTCTATGACCCCGAAGTGGGCGATCCCGACAACGGCATTCAGCCCGGCATCGCTTGGGCCGACCTTCCCGAGGATTGGGTATGCCCCCTCTGTGGTGTCGGCAAGGACGAATTCTCCGAAGAATAACATCTCCCCTTTTTAAATCCCTTTTATTCCAAGACCGGACCTCTGTTCCGGTCTTTTTTTATGCTTCAGTCCCTGTCATGTATAAATATTCATGAAAAACGCATAAAAACGCAGCCCTTTCTGCAATTTTCCTGCTCAAATGACATATATTTCATTTTTTTGCTTTATATTTGCCGGCGAAATTCATCAAATTAAACCATTTTACTACAAATGAAACATCGTTACATTCTTTGCACCCTGCTACTCTCGTTTGCTCTGAGCCTCCAGGCGCAGACCAACGGACAGGACGGCACCGACTGGCTGAAAAGCCTCGCGAGCCGCATCCAACTCAACGGCTATGCACAGGCAGGCTACACCTACCGCAATCAGGACGGCACAGAGACCAACACCTTCGACTTGAAGCGAACCCTCCTCTGGGCCAAGGCCCCGGTGACAGACCGATGGTCGTTCCTCTTCATGATGGACTTCTCATCGGAGGTCCAGGAGTTCTACACCGACTATCGCATCTCCACCGATAAGTCGCTGACCGTGCGTTTCGGACAGTTCAAGAACAGCCTCTCGCTCGAGAATCCCCTCTCCCCCACCAAGGTGGAGCTCATCGATGTCTATTCCCAAGGCGTAACCTGGCTGACGGGCTGCGGCTCCGACCCGCTCTACGGCGTACAATACGGACGAGACTTGGGGCTGGAGATCTACGGCTACCTCTTCAGCGACCACCTCTACTACGAACTCGCCGTCATGAACGGACAGGGCATCAACCGGCGCGACGGCAATA
>CAJOOX010000068.1 GCA_905236195.1 uncultured Bacteroidales bacterium | reverse complement strand
GCCTCTATCGATCATCGATAGACGTGCCAAAAGATTTCCATGCCTCTATCGATCATCGATAGACGTGCCAAAAGATTTCCATGCCTCTATCGATCATCGATAGACGTGCAAAAAGTTTTCCGAGCTTCTATCGATCATCGATAGACGTGCAAAAAGTTTTCCGAGCTTCTATCGATGCCCGATAGACTCGCAAAACCTTTTCCCAGCCTTTATTGATGTCCGATAGACCCGCAAAAAGGTTTCCAACCCTTTATTTATGGACGATAGAGGTGCCAATGGATTTCAGCGACTCTGTCTGAATCGGACGGTGCCTCCTTAGAAAAATGAAAATCTGAACCTTTCGGGTGACAAAATCAACATTTTTATTGAATATTTGACATTGCCATCATAAGTTTCCGGCAGATTTTTTGGCCACATTAATTTTAAAAGGTATATTTGCAGCGAAAAGAATAAATGTATCAGATGATTCGGACACTGCATGCCCTGCGTTTTGTATTCATCCTGCTGATAATGTTGTCACACGTTATCGGCAGCGCCTTTGACTTCGGGGGAGAATGCGGTGTCTCGTTCTTCTTTATGCTGAGCGGCTTTGTGCTCTCGCTCAGTTACGGCAGCAGGGTGGCGGACGGTTCCTTCCGGACACGCAGGTTCGTGGGAAGACAATTGCTGAAGTTCTATCCCCTTCATCTCGTCACACTGGCAGTCTTCGTGTGGCTCGATGCGAGACTGGGCCGCATCTACGACTGGCAGCACTTGGTGCCCAACGTACTGCTGTTGCAAAGCTGGATTCCGTCGGACGAATACTTCTTTGTGGCCAACGGGGCATCGTGGTTCCTGTGCGACATCGTCTTTTTTTATTCGGTGTTCGCCTGCATGTGGCGGTGGCTCAATGGTCTCGCTCCGAAACAACTGGCTGTTGCAGGCGGTGTGACAGCTGTCTTATATGCCGTCCTTGCCTTCAGCATACCCACCGAACACGTCAATGCCATTCTTTACGCTGCGCCCTGGACCCGTCTGCTGGATTTCTGTATCGGCATTCTGATCTGCAGGTTCTATCAGTCAGAACGGGGACAGAAACTTCGGGCGAGTCTCAATCAGTCGGATGTGCGGTTCCGGGAAAGTTTCACGCTGGCTTTGCTCGTCGCCTCGTTCTTTGCCTATGAAGCGCTGACACCCAAGCTGCGCTGTGCGGCCCTCTTCTGGGTGGTCATTCCCCCGCCTCTGCTGTTCTATGCTGCCGCCGACCGGAGCAGGGGAGTGGTCGTGCGACTGCTCCACCATCCCGTCCTGCAGAGGCTGGGCGACATCAGTCTCGAAATCTACCTGCTCCACATGCTGGTGTTCCGCGAGGTTCATACCCTTCTGCGCTATGCCGGCCACCACAGCGTCTGGCTGGCCGGAGTGCTCTGTCTGGTGCTGACGATACCCGTCGCCTGGTTAGTGAAACGATACTTCACCGATAAAGTCTTTTTGAGTTTAGAGCGTAGGGTTTAGGGTTTTGTGTCAGAGGATGGTTGAGAGTTGAACGTTTCCCCGACATTCCACTCTCGACACACTGAACTTCGAAACTGAAAGAAAAATCCGTTTCCCACGAATAACGGCCTGAAAACATGCTCACAAGTCATCAACGAAACTCATTTTAGAGGCCTTTGAGTGACAAACTCGAAGGTTTTCTGTTAATTAAACTTAACATTTTTAACTTTTCCTCTTTAACATTTGGCTACGTTAATTATTTAAGTTAATTTTGCAGCGTTAAGTTAATTAACCAAACAGAATTTTCTTTTTTAAATATGAAAAAACAAACGATCTGGTTTGTGGCAATCGTGCTTCTGGTAGCCTTCCTGGGCTTCCTGGGCATTCAGCTTTTCTATATAGAAGAGATGATGAGCATGCGTCGCGAGCAGTTCGATGAGAATGTGAAAAGTGCGCTGTTCCGTGTGTCGCGCCAACTGGAACGTGACGAAACGAGACAGTACCTCGACGAATACTATGATGACAATCAGCGGCTGTTGCTCGAACAGCTCAGCGACGAGAAGACGCGTTCGTCCAATCCCCGTGACAACATGATCACAGTGAAGGCGTCAGACGGAACGGTCTCCACCTTTGAATATAAAGGCAGTGTGTCCGACAGTATCACGCCCCATTCCTTCACCCTGTCGCCCGCCCACGGCAACAACACCATCGAAAACCGGCAGCGCGCCATGCAGGAGATGCTCATGGGACAGTATGTCTATCAGAAGGAAGTGTTGGACGATGTGGTGTTCCGCATCCTGACCAAAACTTCGGACAAACCTATTCTGCAACGCGTCAACGTGCAGCAGCTCGACACGATGCTCCGCAACGAACTCCAGCATGTGGGCCTGTCGCTCAAGTACGAATTTGCCATCATCAACAGCGACGGCACCAACGTCTATCGCACCGAGGGATATAATACCAGGGATGCAGAGGAGGCCGGGTCCTACATGCAGATGCTTTTCCCCAACAACCTGCCGAAGCGTATCTCATATGTGGAGCTTTTCTTCCCCTCCCGCAACAGCTACCTCGTCAACACAAGCATGCCTTTCATGGTGCCGACGTTTATCTTCTCGTTCATCATGCTGCTGCTGTTCATCTTCATTATCGTCACCGTCTTCCGCCAGAAGAAACTCAGTGATATGAAGAATGACTTCATCAACAACATGACCCATGAGTTCAAGACACCCATTGCGACCATCTCGCTGGCCGCACAGATGCTGGGAGATTCGGCCGTGAGCAAAAATCCCGATTCGCTGTCCCATCTGACAGGCGTCATCGGCGACGAAACCAAACGTCTGCGTCTCCAGGTCGAGAAAGTGCTCCAGATGTCGATGTTCGACCACCAGAAGACCAATCTCAAACTCAAGGATGTCTCAGTGAACGAAATTATCGACAATGTGGTCAATACGTTTATGCTCAAGGTCGAGAAAGCCGGCGGTACCATTGACGACCACCTGCAGGCCATCGACGATATCTGCATGGTCGACGAGATGCATTTTACCAATGTGATTTTCAACCTGCTTGACAATGCCTATAAATATGCGGCCGAAGACCGTCCCCTCAAGCTCGACGTCTATACGAAGAACCTGCCCAACCGGCAGATAGAAATACGCGTGCAGGACAACGGCATCGGCATTGCCAAGGAAAGTCTCAAGAAAATCTTCGACAAGTTCTACCGCGTGCCCACCGGCAACCTCCACAACGTGAAGGGCTTCGGCTTGGGTCTGAGCTACGTCAACAAGATTGTGCGCGACCACAACGGCACTATCCGGGCCGAAAGCGAGCTCGGCAAGGGCACAACCTTTATTATCACCCTGCCGCTCATGCCCGAGTGAAAAAGGGAAGTCAAGACATAGAGACATCGAAATGCCGAAAATCTCGAAATATCGAGATATCGGAATATCGAGATATCGAAATATCGAAATATCAATAACAATCTAAAATAAAAACGACAATGGCAACAAACAACTCCAATCAGCAGAATCCGGTAGAAAACCTGCGCATTCTGCTCTGTGAAGACGACGAGAACCTTGGCATGCTGCTCCGCGAGTACGTACAGGCCAAAGGCTTCACCTGTGATCTCTATGTGGACGGCGATGCCGGCTACAAAGCCTATCTCAAAGGCCGTTATGACTTCTGTATCCTCGATGTGATGATGCCCAAGAAGGACGGTTTCACCATGGCTCAGGAAATCCGTGCCATCAACCAGGACATCCCGATTATCTTCCTCACCGCCAAGTCGCTGAAGGAGGACATTCTCGAGGGCTTCAAGATTGGCGGCGACGACTACATCACCAAGCCTTTCTCAATGGAAGAACTTCTGTTCCGTATCGAAGCTATCATGCGCCGCGTCAACGGCAAGAAGGGTAAGGATGTGATTGCATACAAGCTGGGCAAGTTCACCTTCGACGTGCCCAAACAGGTGCTCACCATCGGAGACCAGACCACCAAGCTCACCACCAAGGAGAACGATCTGCTGTCGCTGCTGTGTGCCCATGCCAACGAGGTGTTGGAACGCAATTTTGCGCTCAAAACCATCTGGATCGACGACAATTACTTCAATGCACGTTCGATGGACGTTTATATCACCAAACTGCGCAAGCACCTCAAGGACGACCCCTCGATTGAGATTATCAACATCCACGGCAAGGGTTACAAGCTCATTGCTACCGATATCGAGGCCGTCACGAAGTAATAAAGATCGTCCCCGGCCTCCTTGAAAGGAGGGAGGATGGAAGGGGACAGGGGTACTTAAAAGTATTCAG
Organism: uncultured Bacteroidales bacterium; assembly: GCA_905236195.1. Classification (GTDB taxonomy): domain Bacteria; phylum Bacteroidota; class Bacteroidia; order Bacteroidales; family UBA3663; genus Liminaster. Next base: position 24,895 of record CAJOOX010000068.1, on the reverse strand, counting down.
TACGAATGGTAGATTCCTATATTCAGCCGCAGGACTACAGCCGCTTCCCGTCGCCATGCTACGTGGTCGAGGAGCGGCTTCTGCGTCGCAATCTCGAACTTATTTCACGGGTAGCCAGAGAGAGCGGCTGTGAAATCATTCTTGCCTTCAAGGCCTTTGCTCTGTGGAAGACGTTCCCCATCTTCCGCGAGTATATAGATGCCACCACCGCATCGTCGCCTTCCGAGGCAATGCTCTCGCTCAATGAGTTCGGTTCCAGAGCCCACACCTTTTCGCCGGCCTACGAGGAGAAGGATTTCCCGACCATCCTGGCCTGTTCGTCCCACATCACCTTCAACAGTCTGACACAGGCTGCGACATTCCTGCCGGCTGTAGAGAAGTGGAATCGGGAGGAATCCGACAGGACGGTGTCATGCGGCCTCCGTGTCAATCCCGAGTACAGCGAGATAGAGACCGACCTCTACAATCCTTGTGCGCCGGGATCAAGATTCGGCATTCTGGCCGAAAGCCTGCCCGAGACCCTTCCCGCCGGAATCGAAGGCTTCCATTGCCACAACCACTGCGAATCATCGGCCGAGGCGCTGGTAAATTCCCTGCGGCATCTGGAAGAAAAGTTTGCGAAGTGGTTCCCGCAGCTCAAGTGGATCAACCTGGGCGGCGGACATCTGATGACACGCAAGGATTATAACGTGACGCTCCTCATCGGGACGCTGAAGGGGCTGCGGTCACGTTATCCGTGGCTCCGCATAATCCTGGAACCCGGCTCCGCCTTTGCCTGGCAGACGGGGCCGCTGCTCTCGCAGGTGGTGGATATCGTCGAGAACCACGGCTTTCGGACTGCCATCCTCAATGTCTCCTTTGCCTGTCATATGCCTGATACACTCGAGATGCCTTACTGGCCCGAAGTGCGAGGCGCCCGATGGGTGGAAAAGCCTGAAGGAACGACCGAAAACCTCTATCGTCTGGGCGGCAACTCGTGTCTTTCGGGCGATTTCCTCGGCTATTGGCAGTTCGACCATCCTCTGCAAGTCGGCGAGTACGTTCTGCTCGAAGACATGATACACTACACCACCGTCAAGACGATGCTCTTCAACGGTATCTCCCATCCGGCTATTGCCATGCATCACAGCGACGGAGAGGTGGAAGTGTTGCGCGAGTTCTCCTACCAGGACTATAAAGAACGGATGGACTGAAATCCCGAAAAAAAACATAAGCGCCCCGACCGGAGTTTTCGGTTGGGGTGTTTTTTGTTTCAAAATGGGTGACAATGGACGATTTTACCACTTGTGGACGATTTTACCCCTTAAAAAAGGACATATTTCGACGAAAAGGCAGAATAAATGCCCTATCTTTGCACCACGAAAATATTCGAAAAATTGACAGTACGCACAATGAAAAAAAGACTTTTACTTTTAGCGCTTCTGGCCGTCGCCATGCAGGGCAACGCCAAAAAAGTACACACGCTGGGTGACTCGACAATGGCACCTTATGACGAATCGGCCACGGTGACCCGCGGCTGGGGTATGTATTTCGGTAACTTCCTGACCGACGGCTGGACCTCGGTCAACTATGCCAAGGGCGGACGCGACAGCCGCGGAGGCTACGAAGAACTGTGGCAGACAGCCAAGAAGAACGTCGAGGCAGGCGACTATGTCATCATCACCTTCGGCCACAACGACGAGAAGAACAGCGGCATGGACGGCTACGAACTTTACAATTATTATGTGAATAAAGGAGATCAGACGGCTGCCGCTGCTGTCGATAAGCGCGGCACCATCCCCTCGACGACCTACAAGGAATGGCTCGGCAAAATCGTCGATGAGGCCAAAGCTCTGGGTGCCACACCTATTATCTGTTCGCCGGTGTGCCGCAGCTACTTCACTGGGTCGAAGATCCGCCGCAACGGCCGTCACGACCTGGGCGATTCCTACAGTGTACTGACCGGGGACGGTCCCAAGTCCGGTTACAAAGTGGGTGAGAACGACCACACCATGGATTATGCCTGGCATTCGCAGAAACTGGCCGAGGAGAAAGGCGTGGCCTTCATCGACCTGACCACCGCGACAGCTGATCTGTATGAGAGCTATGGCGATGCCAAATGTCACGAATATCTCTTCGACGGCCAAGGATCCACTCATTTCAATACCACTGGTGCCCTGCTGGTAGCCCGCGAATGTGCGCGTCTGATGAAGGCTCAGGGTATTCTGGCCGACGGCATCACCCTGCCCACCGATATCACGGTGGCTCCCGCTACGGGCGATTTCGGCGAGGCCTATAAAGGGCAGACACTCACCAAAGAATTCACCCTCAACGGATTCGGTCTCGTTCCCGAGTCGGACGAGGTGCGTATCTCAGCATCGGAGGGCATACAGCTCTCAACCGACAAGATAACCTGGACAGAATCCCTGCAGACCGCCTACGCCGCATCAACCATAGTGCTGACCTTCTACGCGCAGGTCTCCCTGACGGAGAACGGTCCCTTCAGCGGTACCATCACCGTGACGCAGGGAGAGAAGACCGTCACGGTGCCCGTCAGCGCAACGGCTGTCGCACTGGAGGGCGGTACGGAGGTACAGGCCTATTGGAGACTCGAGACGGATGACAGCTACACGCTCGAAGGACCTGCGACGGTGATTCCGGAGTCTTTCCAGGGAATGTATGTTCAGCGTTATTCCAATCCCAATGCCAATACAGTATGGCCCGACTGGACAGGCTACGATGCTTCACGTAAGATGCAGCGTAATCTGCTGACTGGCGACAACTGGCCCGCCGACGAGATTGATGACAATCCCGAACGGTACATCCAATGGGGCATAAAACCCGCCATGGGCACCGAACTGAAAATTGACAACATCAGCCTTTTTGTGTCAGGTTGTGGCGGAAACGGCATGTGCTGCCACATTTACTGTTCGACCGACAATTTCGAGACGCGTACCACCCTGTTCGAAATGAAGAAGATGCCGGCCAACAACCCGCAGTGGGTCGAGGCTAAGCCTGTCATATCACTGGCTGAAGGACAGGAACTGCTCGTCAGGGTATATCCCTGGTACAACGGAGCAGCCTCGGGCAAGACCATCTGCCTCTCCGACCTCACCATCCACGGCATGGCAGCCGATGCCTCAAGTGCAGGCATCCAAACCCTCGACCTGAAGAAACGTGAATGCAGGGGTTACTACACCCTTGACGGCTGCAGGCATGTGGAGTTACAGCATGGTTTGAACATCCTGCTTATGGCTGACGGAACCACCCGTAAAGTGATTTACTGATTTATTAACACCTTATAAAACATGACAATTATGAATGGAAATTTATCTCTGAAAAAATGGCTTGTTGCCGCAGTCGCCCTGCTGCCATTGACGGCTGCAGCCGACGAGGCTACACAACTGGCCAAGTGGACGTTCGACACAGGTTACACTGTGGCCGACAACACCTACACACCCTCCGATGATGCCTGGGCGCAGGTCGGATGGAACGGATTCAGTACGCAGCCGCGTATTCTGCCTAACGAGTCTGTAGGCTCGCTGACCGATTGTTATCTCTCGGCCAAGGGTACCCGGTTCTGGGGCATCATGGACAACAATGGTGACAAGATTTTCTCGCTCTATCAGGATATGGATCCCAACAGCATAAGCGACTACACCGATGCCTCCCAGCACAACCAGTACATCGAGGTGGCTTTTCCCACCACCGGCTACAGGAACGTGCAGTTCACCATTGCCTATACCTGCGGCGACAATCATGAGCGGTCGATGGAGATGGTGGTTTCCACCGACGGCGGTCAGTCGTGGAGTGATGCAGGCGGGGTGAAGAGCGGAGCGTCCTGGTGGATCTACGAGACCAGTACAACGAGCCTATCCGCCAACAATAAGGAGAAGGTCATCGTGCGGCTCATAGCTCCCAACGGGGAAACAGCCCAGTGGCGTGTCAACGAGATTTCCGTCTCGGCCGAACAGGCCGGTGGAGAAGTGCAGGTCGATGAGAAAGGCTTCACTGCAACATGGGAACTCAAGTCGGCTACTCTCGCCACCAATGCAGTTACCTCGGCCGAGGGACTCTTCTCGGTGGCCGGACTCTCTTGGGGCGACAAGCTCGAACCCATGGGGCTGCGCACCGATGCCGGTGTGACCCGTCAGCAGTTCCAGCCTACAGAGACCGGTACGGCCGGCGACGATAATCATGCACTCCTCTTTACGCTCAAGCCCAAGAAATCACTCGCTTTCAAACCCGCGAAGCTCTCCTTCAACGCCAGCCGTGTGGGTACCAACGGCGGTGCCTTTGATGTTGTGTTTGTCAGCGGAGGTCAGGAGACCAAGGTAGGCTCGGCTATCACTCCCCAGTTAGCCAAGGAGGCTCCGTATGTCTCGGCTCATGAGTTCGACCTGAGTGAAATTCCCGCAACCGACGATATTTTCTATGTCAAGATATACATATACAATCTTGCCAGCAACAAGCAGTATGCCTTCTCCGACGTGGTTGTAACGGGCGACGTGACGGGCAAACTGGAGGCTGTACCGGTATATAATATGAGTGTGAAACTGGGTACCGAGGGTGCCGGAAAGGTATCTTCTACACCTGTTGGTAACGAGTTCGACGAGGGAACAACCATCACTGTGACCGCATACGAGAACTTCGGCTACCATTTCGCCGCCTGGACTGATGAAGAGGGTAATGTCGTTTCCACCCAGAACCCCTATACCTTCGAGATTGCAGCCCATACCGCGCTGCTGGCTACCTATACGCGAGCCAATGTCTATGCGCTCAACCTTACACGCTCGGAGGGAGCCAACGAGAATCTCGTGCTTTTCTCGCCCGTGGGTAACTATGTAGATGGTGTCCATTACTACGAGGAGGGAACCGATGTGAAACTCACCACCGTCAACAACCGCATCATGACATTCACCGGGTGGGAAGACAACACCACCGATGCGGAACGTGTCATACACATGGACGGCGAAAAGAATGTTACCGCATCCTTTGCCGCAGCCGATTACATTGTAGGTTGGGATCTCTACTACGACCAGCCATCCAAGGATCGTGTCGCCGACTACAAAGCTGACTCCGAGAATGCAGGAATGCTCTCTGTGCGCAACGCAGCAGGCCAGACAACAAGCTGGCTCACCCGCGGCATCAGCAACGGACAGGAAAACGGCAAGTATGCCGCACGCATCTGGAAATTCCTTTCCGAGGAGTGGTATTTCGAAATCTCATTCTCGTCCAAGGGCTATGAGAACCTCTCGATCTCCAGCTGCTTGGGTGATGACTACAACACCTACAGCATCAACAACGTCGAATATTCCACCGACGGAACCACATTCGCCAAGATTGGCGAGTTCAATCCACCCGCACGCGGATGGGACGGTCCCAAGGAATTTGCCTTGCCCGAGGATGCCAACGACTGCGAACGTGTCTGGATTCGCTGGATGCCCGACCGGACCAGTCCGAGGATTGGCGTCGAGAGCGACTATGACGGTACGTCCATTGCCGAAATCTTTGTGTTGGCCGATGCCTCCGGTGCAGCCGACCAGAAGGCACTCCTTGTCAGCAGCAATCCGGCTTCCGGAGCTACGGGCGTCAGTGCCAATGGCAGCATCATTCTCAACTTTGACAACAAGGTTAAGGCCGGAGCGGGCACCGCTTCGCTTGACGGCGTGGAGATTGCTCCTATCATCAGCGGTAAGACTGCTGTCTTCAAATATGCGGGGCTGAAATACAACACTCCCTATACATTCTCTATGCCAGAGGGCGTGCTTGTGAGCCGCAGCGGAAACCCCGTATCGCCTGTGAACCTCAGCTTCACGACGATGGAGCGTACACAGCCTGCAGCACGGCTCTACGACGCTGTGGTTGATGCCGAAGGCACGGCACCAGCCGGTTATTCGGGCGATGTTTACACCACCGTACAGGCTGCCATTGATGCAGCTCCCGCCCAGCGCGGAACTCCCTGGCTCATCTTTGTCAGGAACGGCCGCTACAAGGAGCATGTCGATATCCCCAAGACAAAGCCCTATATCCACATCATCGGGCAGGATCGCGACAAAGCCGTGATTCTCAACGATGCCCTCTCCGGTGGTGAGAATGCCGTCCACGTCAGTGTTGGCGCTACCGTCACCGTCAATGCCGACAACGTCTTCTTCGAGAACATAACCCTCGAGAACGAATACGGACATGAGCAGCAGGCCGGTCCGCAGGCTCTGGCACTCAATACCGGCGGCGACCGCATTGCTCTCAACAACGTGGCTCTGCTCTCCTATCAGGATACTTGGATTACAACCTCCACGTCCAACAACCGCCACTACATCAGGAATTCGCTTATTGAGGGCGCTGTGGATTTCATCTACAACTCAGGCAACGTCTATCTGGACGGCGACACACTCGAAATCAATCGTCCTTCGGGAGGTTATATCGTGGCACCCAGCCATGCCGCCGACGTGAAGTGGGGCTACGTCTTCCAGAACAACATCATTCGTCCACATCCCGGTGTCAATGTAACCGATATCTGGCTGGGCCGTCCCTGGCACAACGAGCCCAAGACCGTCTTCATCAACACCCAGACCTTCATCAACCTTCCCGCCAAGGGATGGTACAACACCATGGGCGGTCTGCCCGCCCTTTGGGCTGAGTACAATACGGTCGATGCCAATGGCAATCCACTGGACCTCTCGCAGCGCGAGACCTACTACTATTACATGAACGGCTCCGAGAAGGTGGAACGCTTCGGTGTGAAGAATACCCTGACTGCCGAGGAGGCTGCCGAATACACTCTCCGCAACGTCATGAGCGGCGACGACAACTGGCAGCCCGATATCCTCTGCGAGGCCTGTGATGCTCCCCTTGTCACCGGCGCTGACGGATTGCTCACCTGGACGGCAGTTCCCTATGCCATCTGCTATGTAGTGACCAAAAACGGGGAAGTGGTTGGTTTCACGAAGGACACAACCTTCGAAGGTTATACCTCAACCGACACCTGGCAGGTACAGGCCGTCAACGAGTACGGCGGTCTCAGCCTCAAGGCTACGGCCAACAGCACCGATGCAATCGTAACGCTCAAGGTTGCTGAAAATGCCGACTCGGGAGCTGCCTTCGACCTCATGGGCCGCAAACTCTCCAAGCCCTATGGTCTCTGCATCCAAAATGGAATGGTCAAGTTTGTGAAATAAGTTAGTTTTTCGACACAATTCATTGCGGCAGGGTTCTTCCGGGAGGACGGACCCTGCTTTTTTTGCACTTTTTCTGCGCGAAATTTGTTTTTTTCGATTTTATGCGTTATCTTTGCCATCGTGAATCGTGTCGTCAGATATATAATCCTCTGTTTGATTGCCCTTGTTTCCTGTCCGGAAATGAGGGCTGCCGATGTGATGCGCTATGAGCGCTTTACGACGGAAGACGGACTGAGCCACAGGTTCATCTCCACCATCGAGGAGGATTCGCTCGGTGTGATATGGATGGCTACCTGGAACGGTATCTGCCGATGGGATTCCATCCGCGGATTCCAGACCCTCAACACGACCGGTGACGGACAGAAAATAGGACGTCTGCTCGTGGTGGATCCCGTGGAGGACGGACTGCTGTGGTGTCTGGATCAGAACAAGAGCCGTTCCTTTCTGTTCAATCCGCAGACCCTGGCGCAGCAGCCGGCAGAGAGCCGCTTCTATCGTCGCGGCGGTACTAAGCCCTGGCAATTGACGCTCGATTCGACGGGACTTTACATAACCCGTTATGAAAAGAAAGCCGTGCATCCCTCAGCGGAATATTTCATTCCCTATCCCGAAGGACACAATCCCGACCCCGACAACCGAATCGTTGCATTGCTCGATCACCAGGGCATCCTGTGGGTAAACTGGGACGAGGCTCTATGGAAAATCTCCTTCCTCCCTGCCGTGTTTGTGCATAAGACGCATATCTCCCGACCTCAGTCGGCAACATTCAGCGAGGAAATCCGTGCTATTCTGCACCGGGATAACGGCGAAACCTGGCTTGCCTGCAAGAACGATAATATCTACCGATACGGGGCAGCCGGTGAATTTCAGGCTCAGAAGAAACTTTCCAAGGTCTATCGCATGATAGAGTCCGACGATGGGGTCTGGCTCGGCTCCAAGGGGCAGGGCCTCTTCCATTGGAACGGCACAGAATTTCACGCGATAGCCGATTCACCGACGGACATCTACGACGTTTGGAAGCAGGATTCTTCGGTATGGCTGGCCACCTGGGGACAGGGGCTGGTAACGGGCACTCTTGCGGACGATGTTCTGCTGCATCCCCATACCCTGATTCCAGACCATAAAGTTCGCCGTCTTCATCCCATGCATGACGGCCGGCTGGGTGTTTGCACGACCCAGGGACTTTTCCTGTTGAATCCCGACACCGAAGCTGTCAGTCAGGCAGGTTCGGCAGATTTCAGCGACGTTTGTGAGGTGAACGATACCCTTACCCTTGTGGCTTCGATGGGGACAGGCCTCTATCGCCTGACGTCGGACAGCATAGTCCAGCCTTTCACGCTGGCCGGTGTTCCCGATATCATTCTGTCCCTGTTCCGGCGCGGCGATGAGGTATGGATGGTCTGTGACAATGCCGTTGTGACCTGGATGCCAGGCTATGAACCGCGCGTCCTCGACCATGGGTTCTGGGGAGAAACAGTCAATTTCAGTGAGGCCTTTCCCGCCATTGCGGATACCGCTGAAATCCAGTTTTGCACCACCCGCGGCCACCTCATTCTCAACCCGTCGCTGTTGCCTCCGTTACAGAAGGTTCAGACAGGGGAGGGGGAGCCGCTGTCCTGGTTCTGGTGGATTGCAATGCTGATAATCGTTGCAGGCGGAACCACCTTCTGGATCCGGGACTGGAACAAGCCCCGGATGGCGCTTGCGACAAAGCCCGAAGAGGAAGCACAAAGTCCCGCGAATGATGATTCGTCACTCATCACTCATCACTCTACACCCGACACGGAACCGTCATCCTTTGAGAACCAGCTCCGAGCCTTCATCGAGGCACACTATTCCGAGTCGGACCTCAACACCGACACCATCGCCGCGGCTATGGCCATGAGCCGTACGGCCCTGTTCGAACGGGTGAAACAGGAACTCCACACCACGCCCGCATCACTGCTGCTCGAATCCCGTATCGCCCATGCGACCGAAATGCTCCGATCCGGAGAGAAACCGGTCACCGAAATTGCCTATCTCTGCGGATTCTCCGACGCTAAATACTTCTCCAAAGTATATAAAAAACAAGTCGGAAAATCCCCGCGCGACGTAGTCGCTGGTTGACATCATTGTATGAATAATAATCTTCTCAACTATACAAAAATGATTAAAAACAAAATCCCTCCAGTCTCCGCAGCGGTTGCCCCATTCGGATTCGCATCGTGCGACAGTGGCGATTCATCCCCCCCCCGGCAACGACTTCAGGGTCACCCATCGGTATGCCCCCTGCGGCAGTGCATACCGAAATCGTGAACGGTATGTTTTTTCTGACATCTTTTTAATAATCGCGGACAAGTCCGGTAGTTTCCGGATTTCCGAATGCATTCGAATAGAAAATTTATGATAAAGAAACTTTTAACCCTCGTCCTGTCCCTCACAACGGCAGTAGCCGGAGCGCAGCAGCTCCCAACCGACCCCGCCGTGCGTAAAGGCCAACTCAAGAACGGACTAACCTACTACATCAGATATAATAACCAGACACCGAATCTGGGCGAATTCTACATCGCACAGCGTGTGGGTTCTATCTTGGAGGAGCCCCGTCAGCGCGGTCTGGCCCACTTCCTTGAGCATATGGCCTTTAACGGCACACAGCATTTCCGCGGCAAGGAAGGATCGCCCGACCTGCGTGCCTGGTGTGAAAGCAAAGGCATCAAGTTCGGAGCCAACCTGAACGCCTACACCTCGGTCGATGAGACGGTCTATAACATCTCGTCAGCTCCCGTCAACCGTCCCGGCGTGGTGGATTCCTGTCTGCTCATCCTCTGCGATTGGAGCAACAACCTGCTGCTGCAGGATGACGAGATAGACAAAGAACGCGGCGTCATCCATGAGGAATGGCGTACCCGCCGTTCAGGGATGGCCATGATGCGCCTTATGGAAGATGCCCAGCCCGTTATCTATGCCGGCTCGAAGTATGCCGACTGTATGCCCATCGGTTCGATGGATGTGGTAGATAACTTCCCTTATCAGGACCTGCGCGACTACTATGAGAAATGGTATCGTCCCGACCTGCAGGGCATCATCGTGGTCGGAGATGTCGATGTCGATCACGTGGAAAAGAAGATTGTCGAGATGTTCGACACCATCGCGATGCCCAAGAATGCGGCCAAACGCATCTATTACCCCGTGCCTGACAACAAAAAGATGATTGTGCACACGGCTGTCGATGACGAACAGCCCGCGGTCATCTTCACGCTCTATCAGAAACGTGAGTCCACACCCCGTTCCAAACGCGGCAACGTGGCTTATTACAAGGACGACATGTTGGGTACGATGGTGCGCATGATGATTAACGACCGTCTCAAGGAGATTGCCAAGCAGCCCAATCCCGCATTTATTTCGGGGTCGGTGCGTGACGGAGGTTTCTTCCTCGCCGCCACCAAGGACGCTTTCTCCGGCGGCGGTACGATGCATCAGGACTCGGTACTCCGAGGCATCGAGGTTATCGTAGGCGAGATGGAACGCGCACGTCAGCACGGTTTCACTCAGACAGAGCTTGACCGTCAGCTCACAGAACAGCTCCGTTGGGCCGAGAACAGCTATACAGAACGCGACAAGCGGACGAACAAACATTTCGTGTCGCACTGTCTCCGCAACTTTACCGACAACGAACCCCTGATGTCGGCCGGGCAGGAACTCGAGCTTGTCAAGAAACTCGTCAAGGAAATCACGCTCAAGGACGTAAACCGCGCAGTGCGCGAGATGATTACCGACCGCAATCAGGTGGTTACCATCTACGGCCCCGCCCGCGACGGCTATCAGCTCCCCTCGAAGGAGTCCATTGAGAAGACCATTCTCGATGCCCAGAAGAAGAAATACACGGCTTACCAGGACAAGGAACTGCCTGAGCAGCTCATTTCCGAACTTCCTGCTGCCGGTAGGATTGTCGCCGAGAAGGAAGGTCCATTCGGCTATAAGCAGTGGGTACTCTCCAACGGTATGAACGTATGGCTCAAAAACACCGACTACGAGGCTGACGCTGTCAACCTGCAGATGTTCTCGAAGGGCGGACAGAGCTACTATGGCGTTGAGGATGTTCCTTCGATGTCATATCTCTCGGCTGTGGTACGTGGCTCCGGTGTGGGCGAATTTGACGGAGAGACCCTCGACAAGATGCTTACCGGCAAGACTGTTTCTGTCCGTCCCTTCGTCTCCGGACAGAGCGAGGGCATGGAGGGCTACAGCACCCAAAAGGATGCCCGCACGATGTTTGAGCTTATCTATCTGTATTTCACCGCACCCCGCAAGGATACGCAGTTCTTCGAGAACCTGATGCAGAAGCAGGCTTCGTTCCTCAAGAACCGCGATGCCAGCCCGAAGGTGACCTACAGCGACTCAATCAATGCCATCCTCTACGGCTACAATCCCCGTCTCGAACCCATCCGTCTGGAAGACCTTCCCAAGGTGAAACTCGACCGAATCTTCGAAATTTACAAGGAACGTTTCAGCGATGCCGCCGACTTCGATGCCATCTTTACAGGAACCATCGACGAGGAGGCACTGCGTCCGCTGGTTTGCCAGTATCTGGCCAGTCTGCCCTCGCGTCTGCACGTTGAGACCGGCGATTTCTCCTACACGGGTGAGCCCGTCCTCGACACGCACACCGACATCGTGCCCGGTACTCTCACCCGCCGCTTCGGCAAGTCGATGAAGACCTCTTCGACCCGCTGTTCGATTTATTACAACGCTCCCGTCGAATTCAATGCCTGGAATGACCTCCGCATGGATGTTCTGGCTCAGGTGATGCGTATCATCTACACCGAGAAGGTGCGCGAGGAACAGGGCGGCACGTACGGCGTATCCGTCTCCGGAGGCATCTACAAGTATCCGAAGGAGGAAGGTCTGCTGAAGATCAGCTTCGAGACCGATCCCGACAAGTTCGAGAAACTCATCCCCATCGTCTATGAATGGGTCGATAGTGTGGCTCAGAACGGTCCTTCCATAGAACTGCTCCGCAAGGTTCAGGAGTATGAACTCAAGACCTACGACCAGGCTTCGGTGCTCAACAACTACTGGCAGTACTGCATGTATCACTACCTGTATGAGGGCATCGACTACGACAAGGACTACAAGGAACTCGTCAAGCAGCTGACACCCGAGAACATCGCCGCCATGCTGCGCGACATCCTCAAGCCTGGCAACCGCATCGAGGTGACGATGCAGCCCGAGAAGGTGGAATGACATCCTACTTTCCGCAATATAAAAATCCACGGCTGCCAGGGTTGGTAGCCGTGGATGATTTTTCAGTATTAAAAGGTCAGAGCCCGAGGATGAAAATCTTTTTGCCGTTGCGGATGTAGAGACCGCGCGCGCCGGGTGTCACCTTCTGTCCCATTTTTCATTTTTCAGTAAATAATAATATATAGTTGTATAAAAGTACGCGCGTGTGTAAAAAAAAGCGTCCGAATGAAATCGAACGCTAATAAATGAGAGTGGAGCTGGAGGGGTTCGAACCCTCGTCCAAACAGGGAACATCTGTGCTTTCTACATGCTTATTTCAGCCTGGATTTTCGAGCAGAACCGAGACCTGAACCACCTAGTCCTGCCTTATCTTCTAAAGTGTCGCCCTAACGTCGAAGCACCGCAAGGGTTAGTCCCGATTTAATGAGCACCACCTGTTCCTCAGTCTCGTGACTCCGACCTTGGGGTGATGTCTTGTCCCAGCACCTTGTACCGGGATTAAGCCAGTGATCTACTGTACTTCGATCAGGCAGCAAGAGCGTAGTTGTTTGCGCCAATTATTGTTCGCCATCACGGATTAGAGTGATAGATGACGTTTCACTGCATGCTTACACAAAGGCCCATCCTGCTGTCAAAGCCAGTCAGCCCCTTGCGGATTTAGCGGTGCAAAGGTAAGTCAAAGATTGTAAAAAAACAAATTTTCAGTGATAAAAATGCTCAAAAAAGGGAAAAATGTTGAGAAAAATTCATTTTTGCCATGTAAAAGGTTGGATAATTCGAAAATAATTATTAACTTTGCAGCGGTTTTAGTACCTAATCTATCGAAATAAAATAAAAAAGACAAAATATCGAAAAGAATATGGCTAGAAGAGTAGTTATCACCGGCATGGGCATTTGGTCCTGCTTGGGAACAAACTTGGAAACGGTGTGCGAATCGCTCTATAAGGGCAAGTCCGGCATCATTTATGATCCCGTCCGCAAAGAGATGGGGTTCCGTAGCGCACTTACTGCCAAGGTGGAGATGCCGAACCTCAAGGGACTGGTTCCGCGCAACCAACGCGTATATATGGCTGAGGAGGCACAGTATGCCTACATGTCAACTTTGGAGGCACTCAAGAATGCCAAGCTCGATCAGGACTATCTCGACAACAATGTGGTCGGTCTTCTGTTCGGCAATGACTCCACGGCTGATGCCGTTGTCAAGAGCGTTGACAAGATGCGTGAGTACAAGGATACGGCTATGTGCGGAAGCGGAGCCATCTTCCAGTCGATGAACTCTACCGTAACGATGAATCTGGCCTGTCTGTTCAAGCTTCGCGGTATCAATCTCACGGTTTCGGGTGCCTGTGCGTCCGGCAGCCATGCCATCGGCCTCGGTTCGATTCTGATTCGCGACGGTTTTGAGGATATGATTGTCTGCGGCGGTGCTCAGGAGGTCAATCCCTTCTCCATCGGTTCGTTCGACGGCATCTCGGCCTTCTCCACCCGTGAGGATGCACCCGAGAAGGCTTCCCGTCCTTTTGACCGCGACCGCGACGGCCTTGTGCCCGGCGGCGGTGCTGCTACCGTCATTCTCGAGGAGTATGAGCACGCAGTGAAACGCGGCGCTCCCATTCTGGCCGAAATCTGCGGCTACGGTTTCTCGGGTAACGGCGACCATATCTCGACACCCAATGTGGCAGGTCCCTCGCGTTCGCTCCAGCTCGCCCTCGAGCATGCCGGCATGGGCATCAAAGATATCGGATATATCAATGCCCACGCTACATCGACCCACGTGGGCGATACGCAGGAGGCCAAGGCCATCTACGGCATCTTCGGCGATTCAGGCGTGCCCGTAACTTCTACCAAGGGTCAGACCGGCCACGAGATGTGGATGGCAGGAGCCAGCGAGATTGTTTATTCCATGCTCATGATGAAGAACAACTTCATCGCAGGCAACCTCAACTTCGAGAATCCTGACGAGGATTCCGCCAAGTTGAATATTGTTGCCAAGACGACAGAGGCTCATTTCGACACATTCCTGAGCAACTCGTTCGGTTTCGGCGGCACCAACTCCACCCTCATTGTAAGGAATTTATAATCACTCTAAAAACAATAAAACTATGACAAAAGAAGAAATCATCGAAAAAGTAAACTCCGTACTTGCAGAAGAATTCGAAGTGGAAGAATCTGTCATCACTCCCGATGCAGTGATCAAGAATGCCCTTGAACTCGATAGCTTGAGTTTGGTTGACTTGGTTGCTTTGATCGATCAGGAATTCGGTGTAAAGATTTCAAATGCCGAGCTTCCCACAATCAAGACTTTTGCCGATCTCTACACTTACATTGAGTCGCATCAGGCATAATTGCCCGATGTAGCATATAACGGACTGCGTTTGCCCCATTATGGGGAGGACGCAATCCGTTTTTTCGCTTTAAAACTATGCTTTACGAAGGAGAAGCTATCAAAACGCTGATTCCCCAGCGCGACCCTATCATGATGGTCGATAAGGTTTGGAGCGCCGAGGGGGACACGGCAGTGACGGGACTGACCGTTACAGACCGTAATTATTTCCTCGAGGACGGACTTGTTGCCGAACCCGGTCTCATTGAGCACATCGCCCAGTCTGCATCGGCTTTTGCTGGCCACCGGGCACGCGTGGCAGGACAGGAAGCTCCCATCGGTTATATCGGCGAAGTCAAGAAATTCCGGCTCTATCGCCGTCCCGCCGTGGGAGAGGAACTCCGTACAGTCATTACGATGGGCACGGAGGTCAACGGCATTACACTCGTGCGCGGTGAGGTGCGTTCCAATGACGAGTTGCTGGCCGAGACGCAGATGAAGATATTCTGCGAGTAAGGCCCGGGCTTAGACTTGAGAGTTTAGAGACATTCTAAAGTTTAGAGTTGAGAGATTAAAGTTTAGAGTTGAGAGATTAAAGTTAAAAGTTGAGTGATGTTGTTGAAAGATAAATTTTTCAGAGTAGAAGGCACGGATGTGCAAGATGCTGCACATGCCGTCTTTCATGTCACCCTTCTCGCCGATTGCGACTGCTACCGCGGCCATTTCCCCGGCAAACCGGTGAGCCCCGGAGTCTGCAACATCGAGATGATTAAGGAGTGTGCCGAACTGCTCACGGGTAAGGATCTGCTCCTGGCCGCCGTCAAACAGTGCCGTCTCACAGCAGTGGCTACGCCTGCCGTTTGTCCCCAGTTGGACGTAACGGTGACAGCTGAAGGAACCGGGGACGGCTACACCGTCACGGCTCTCATTGCAGACAGCGGAAAATCCTACATGGAATTCAAGGGAACGCTCATTCTCAATCAGTAGGGGAGTGTCCGATACAAAAAAAATACGTAAGTGACAGAATTATTTATAAAATTATATCAGTTCTTTAGGGAATACCGGTGGATTTATTGGACCTCGATGATTGCGTTGTTCGCATTCTTCGGATACTATGCTACACAGATTTATCTCGAGGAAGACATCAACAAGATGTTGCCCTCGTCCAAGAATCCAGACGGAACGACCAAACTGGCTTTCGCAGACCTGAAGATCAAGGACAAGACCTTTCTGCTCTTCGAGTCCAAAGGGGCTGATGCCGACAGTCTGATTGCGGTGTGCGATGCTTTCCTCGAAACACTAAACACCCGCAATGCAGCCTTGGATTCCGCCGATCAGCTCCTCGACGATGTGTTCGCCACCTTACCCGAGGATCTCATGTATGACGGTATCGACTATGTGATGGCCCACCTGCCTAATTTCATCGACACCGCAGTCTATCGCGGTATTGATACGTTGCTTAACGAGGAGAAGATGCAGGCCCAGATGGAAGCCAACCGCGAGGCATTTTCGTCGCCATTGGGACAAATGTTCCCCGAGTTGATTCAGATGGATCCCGTCGGCGTGCGTAACGTGCTGATGGATCAGATGAAGGATGTGATGGGTGCAGGCACGTCCTATACCATCTATCAGAACCATTTCTTCACACCGGACACAACGGTATGCATTGTCTTCATTACGCCCCATTTCTCCTCTACCAACACCGGTCAGGGAGCCTTGCTGTTCCAGATTTTCAATGAGGAAATCGAGAACTTCGGGGCCCGTGCGCCCAACGTGAAAATCAGCTACAACGGAGCCACCGCATACGGCGCTTACAATTCATGGCAGACCAAAGCCGACCTCAAGAACACCGTCATGGGTTCCATGCTTGTCGTGTTGCTGGTCATTTTCCTTTGTTTCCGTAACTGGAATACCATCCCGCTGCTCATACTGCCCGTTGTCTTCGGTACATGCTTCGGTCTGGCCATGATGTACTTTATCCGCGGTCAGTTTTCGCTGCTTGCACTCGGCATCGGAGCCATCATCCTGGGTGTGGCTTTGAGTTATGTGCTCCATGTGCTCACACATTATAAATATGTGAGCGACCCCATACAGGTACTCCGCGATCAGGTCAAACCCGTTTTGCTGGGCTGTATCACGACCATCGGTTCGTTCCTGGGGCTCATCTTTGTGAACCTTGACCTGCTCAAGGATTTCGGCATGTTTGCCACCTTTGCGATTGTGGGCACCACGCTCTTCGCACTGGCCTACCTGCCCCAGTTCTTCAATCCCCGCAAGAACAAACGCAACCGCCGTGCATTTGCCGTCATCGACAAGATCAACGTCTATCCCTTCGACAAGAGCAAGCCGCTCATCATTATCATCGCCGTTTTGGCACTTACCTGTGTGGGATTCTGGGTTTTCGGGTTCGACAAGAGTTATATGGATGCCGACATGCGTAATATCGGCTATTTCCCCGACCACATCATGTATTCGGAGGAGGTGCAGCGCATCAAGACGCAGAGCGGTGACAAACAGCAGTATTTTGCCACCTCAGGCGAAACGATGGAGGAAGCTATCGGCCACTTCTCCGAGATGGCAGCCAAATTGGACAGCCTGCAGCAGATAGGTCTTGTCCACGGTTACACCCATACCGATGAACTCTTTGTGCCACTTACGGTACAGCAGGAACGCATCGATGCCTGGCAGGCTTATTGGAACGAGGACCGTCTGGCCCAAATACGTGCGCTCATCAACAAGACCGCACCTAAAGCCGGACTCAACCCCGAAGCTTTTGAGACCTTTTTCGAGAAGGCGACCAGCAACGAGTGGGAACCCGATGCCCTTTACGAGGCTAACATCATTCCTTTCGGTTTCCAGTCCACGCTGATGGAGCAGAGTTACGGCGGCGGCTATCTGTGTTTCTCTTCAGTGATGTGCGAACGCGACAGCGTCCGTTCCAACACTACCGACTACCACCGCATCTGCGACGCCATTGGCAACGAACCGCACATGATGGTGCTTGACACCTATTATTATACATCGGATGCCCTCGTACAGCTCAACGACGACTTCAATGTTCTCCAGTGGGTATCGATGATTTTTGTGTTCATCGTTTTGCTGTTGTCGTTCCGCAGTTTCAAACTCTCGCTGTTGGGCTTCATGCCCATCATAGTCAGTTGGCTCGTAGTGCTCGGCGCCATGGTCATCTTCAATGTCAAGTTCAACCTCATCAACATCATCATTTCGACGTTCATCTTCGGCATTGGTGTCGATTATTCCATCTTTGTGATGAACGGTCTTCTGGGCAGCGAGAAGGATGTGCTGCTGTTGTCCTATCATAAGACGGCGATTCTCTTCTCTGCCGTGGCACTGATTGTGTCGGTCGGTTCGATGATTTTCGCCAAGCATCCCGCCATCAATTCCGTAGGTTTTGCGACTTTGGTCGGCATGGTTTCGGCCGTTGTGATTGCCTACGTCATCCAACCGTTCCTCTACCGCCATTTTTTCAAAGCAAAAAAGAAGAAAAGGGCATAGGACGGGTGAGATGTTAATCCTCTAATAACCTCTGGTTTATGAAATACGACATCATTGTTATCGGTTCGGGTCTCGGAGGCCTGGAGTGTGCTCACCTGCTGTCCCAGCTGGGCTATTCCGTGCTTGTCCTTGAACGCGAGGTTCAGCCGGGCGGCTGTATGCAGAGCTACAAGCGGCGCGGTTTTTCGTTCGACACAGGACTGCACTATTGCGGCGGCCTGGCCCCCGGCAATGCGCTCTATGGCATCTTCAAGCGTCTTGGTCTGATGAAACTTCCCTGGCAGCACCTCGACCCTGAGGCTTTTGACCGTGTTACCATCGGTGACCGCGATTTTGCCTATGCCGAGGGGTATGAGGCCTTTGTGGAGACATTGGCCCGCGAGTTCCCCAAGGAACGCAAGGGCCTCGAACAGTATGCCGCTGACATGAAGGAGATAGGTTCCCACCTCTTTGATGCCATCAAACCGCGAGAAGCTGACCAGTTCTTCGCCACATCCGTCTTCGGACGTTCTGCCTGGGAATATCTTCACCAGACTTTCCACGATGAACTGCTGATCAATGTCCTTTCCGGCTCTTCTCTCAAGATGGAACTTGCCAAGGACACCCTGCCCATGTACACCTTCGTGCAGGGCAACAACAGCTTCGTCGAAAGTTCCTGGCGTCTGAAGGGCGACGGTTCCCTGCTGGTCGATTCCCTTGTGAACGATATCCGTCACATGGGCGGCGAGGTTATCTGCAATGCCGGGGTGAAGGAACTTGTCGAGAAGGACGGGAAGATTGTCGCAGCCCGTTGTGAGAATGGCGAACGCTATGAGGCTGGAATGTTTATTTCCAATGCCCATCCCGCCGTCACACTTGATCTTGTGAAAGAAAGCCAAGTGCTCAAGAAAGTGTTCCGCAACCGCATCAACCGTCTTGAGAATACGTATGGAATGTTTACTGTCTCACTGGGTCTCAAACCCGGGAGCGTGGAGTATTTCAACTGGAACCAGTATCTTTACCGCCGTCCTAACGTATGGACCTATTTTGAGGACAATGACCCCGTCGAGGGAGCCCTCATCTCATGCCGCTGTCCTTCCGACGGCAGCCGATACACGCCGGTTATCGACCTGCTCACTCCCATGCCGTGGAGCAAGGTGCAGAAATGGGAGAATACGACTGTGGGTCATCGCGGACAGGAATATCTGGACTGGAAGGCGAAGGTTACTGAACAACTCATCACCCTGGCCTCGGATTTCATTCCGAACCTGGCATCCAAAGTCGAAGTGGTTTCGACATCGTCTCCTTTGACCTATCGTGACTATACGCTCACGCCTCAGGGATCCTGCTATGGTGTCCGCAAAGACTGGCACAATCCCATGCTTACGCTTCTGTCGGCTCATACACCCATACCCAACCTCTACCTCACGGGTCAGAGTCTCACACTCCACGGTCTCTTGGGCGTCACGATGACCACGGCCTTCACCTGTGCCGAAATTATCGGACACGAGAAAGCCTGGGAGCTCCTTCAGGAAGACGGTCTTTTAAACCAATAGTTCCAATCGGAGTCTAAATGGCAAAAAGGAATTTTAATAAAATAAGAAAATGGTCAAATTGTCAAATAGTCAAATTGTCAAATAGTAATATGAAATACGCTCTCGTAACGGGTGGCAGCCGCGGACTCGGCCGTGCCATCTCAGTCAAACTCGCCCAGATGGGCTATCACATCATCATCAACTATGTCAACCGGACAGATGCCGCTGAAGAGACTCTTGCCCTCGTACGCGAGGCTGGCCAGGACGGCGAGATGCTCAAGTTCGACGTATCCGATCGCGAACAGACGCGTGCAGCCCTTGCTGCCTGGCAGGAGGCTCATCCCGAAGAATATATCGAAGTACTGGTCAATAACGCCGGTATCCGCCGCGACAATCTTATGGTATTCATGCCCGACGAGGATTGGAACCGTGTCATCGACATCACCGTCAACGGGTTCTTCAATGTGACGCAGCCCCTGCTGCAGCCCATGCTCCGCAAGAAGTTCGGCCGCATCATCAACATGTCGTCTCTCTCCGGTGTTAAGGGTCTGCCCGGTCAGACTAACTATTCTGCCTCCAAGGGTGCCATCATCGCAGCTACCAAGGCCCTAGCCCAGGAAGTGGCTCGCAAGAATGTCACTGTGAATGCCATTGCTCCCGGTTTCATCAAGACCGATATGGTGGAAGGCCTCGATGAGGAAGCACTCAAGAAGACCATTCCCGCCAACCGTTTCGGCCGTCCCGATGAGGTGGCTGAACTCGTAGGATTCCTCGCTTCGCCCAACACTTCGTATATCACGGGCAACGTGATTTCCATCAACGGCGGACTTTACACATAATAATCCATTATCAGCATGAAGAAGATTATCATGATGTTGGGACTCATGGCCGGTCTGATGACTCCCGTGCAGTCCTGGCATACAGCCTGTGCTCAGGAGGCCGACTCCGAGGTGATGGCCAAATATAAGAACATGAACACTCTCGCGGCCGATGTCTCCATGACTCGCCATAACGTGGCTCTTGCCAAAGACCAGGTTTCCAAGGGCAAGTTCTATTTCAAGAAACCCGGGTCGATGGTGCTTACCTTCAACGGCGGCAAGGACATGCTCCTCATGAAGGACGAGAAGTTCACGATGGTGAGCGACGGTACGGCAGCAACGGCCAGCGGTAGCAATTCCCAGCTCGATGCCCTCAAGACGATGTTCAAGAGTTTCACCACGGGTCAGGACAGCGATGTACAGCTCGAAGACGTAGCTGACGTGGATGCCGAGCGTGAGGGCGATATCCTCACCATGACCATCACGCCCCGTGTCAAGGATGCAAAAGAGAAACGCAAGATGCTCTATCAGAGCTATGTCGTAGCGCTTAACACCAAGACCGGCGAACTTCGCAGTATCCGTCTCAACGAGAAGGGCAAGAACTATACACAGTACGACTTCGCCAACTTCAAGTTCGACGGTCCTGTGGATGATAAAGTGTTCGCGCTCCCCAAATAATCGTTGCCGTCCATGAGTGTTTTGGAAGATATTTATCGCGTTCAGGTCAAGTTCTCCGAGATTGACTCCATGACACGTGCCTGGCACGGTTCATACGTCAAGTATTTCGAGGACGGACGCGAGAACTTCGGACGTCATTATCCCGGCATCGGTTATGCCGACATCGTGCGAAGCGGTATCTATGCTCCCGTGGTGGATCTCCACGTCAAGTACTATGGTCCGTTGGAGCTTAACGACATCGCAGTCATCCGTACACGCTATATCTGGCATCCCGGAGCACGGCTCGATTTCAGTTACGAGGTTACCCGTGAGCGTGACGGTCTCCTTTGCGCCAAAGGAACCACTACCCAACTGTTTATTGATCCCCAGCAGCAGCTCATGACTGATATCCCCGACTACTACCGCGAGTGGCAGGAACGATGGGGCGCCGGCAAGACTGAAGATTAAGACTATAGATAAGTTTGTCCAATCGTCCAATGATGAAATTTTAATCTAAAATATAAAATAAAAAAATATAAAATAGCTAAGTATAAAATAGCTGAATATCTAAGTATAAAATAAAAATCCCAGGGCTATCCTCACGGACGGCTCTGGGTTTCTTTCAATATGCCTGTTCATGCACGCCGCTTACAGCGCGACCGCTGGGATCGTTGAGCTTTTTGAAGGCCTCGTCCCATTCGCGGGCGATGGCTGTAGAACAGGCCACACTGGCTTCCTGCGGCACACTGCGCGCAGCGGAGTCACTGGGGAAATGTTCAGCAAAAATCGAACGGTAAAAATATTCCTCTTTGTTAAGCGGTGTATTGATGGGAAACCGTTCGGCGGCGTGAGCCATCTGTTCGTCGCTTACCGCTTCGGACGTGATGCGTTTCAGGGTGTCAATCCAAGAGTAGCCTACTCCGTCGCTGAACTGTTCCTTCTGCCGCCATACGACTTCATCGGGCAGCATATCCTGAAAAGCATCGCGAACAATGCGCTTCTCGATGTCCTTGCCTGGACACATCTTAGCAGTCGGGTTGGTACGCATCGCCACGTCGAGAAATTCCTTGTCAAGGAAGGGAACACGTCCCTCCACGCCCCATGCCGACAGACTTTTGTTGGCTCGGAGACAGTCATACATATAGAGTTTGGAGAGTTTGCGTACGGTCTCCTCATGGAATTCGCGGGCTGAGGGTGCCTTGTGGAAATAGAGATATCCGCCGAAAATCTCGTCGGCGCCTTCTCCGGAAAGCACCATCTTGATTCCCATCGACTTGATGACGCGGGCCAAGAGATACATCGGCGTAGAGGCACGAACCGTCGTTACATCGTAAGTCTCGATGAAGTAAATCACATCGCGAATGGCATCCAGTCCTTCCTGAATCGTGTAGTTGATTTCGTGATGAACCGTGCCGATGTGTTCGGCCACCAGCCGAGCCTTGGCGAGGTCGGGAGCACCCTTCAGTCCCACGGCAAAAGAGTGGAGACGGGGCCACCAGGCGCGCGTCCGCCCTTCATCCTCGATACGGTTTTCGGAGTATTGTTCGGCAATGGCCGAGATGACGCTCGAATCGAGACCGCCGCTGAGGAGTACACCGTAAGGTACATCGCTCATCAGCTGCTGTTTGACGGCCGACCGCAATGCCTGACGGATTTCCTCGCTGCCGGCAGGATTGTCTTTAACAGCATCATAACTGAACCAGTCGCGCTGATAATAACGCTTCATGCCAGGTTCGCGGCTCCAATAATAATGGCCGGGCAGGAAGGGTTCATAGCGGTCACATTGTCCTTCCAGGGCTTTCAGTTCGGAGGCTACATACACTGTGCCGTCATCGTCGTATCCGATATAGAGCGGAATGACTCCGATGGGGTCGCGGGCAATGAGAAAGGCATCACGTTCCTTATCGTAAAGTGCAAAGGCAAAAATGCCGCTCAGGTCTTCGAGGAAATCAATGCCCTTCTCGCGGTAGAGCGCCAGAATCACCTCGCAGTCGCTGCCCGTTTGGAAGGCGTATTGCCCCGCATGGACACGCCTGATGTCCAGGTGGTTATAAATCTCACCGTTTACAGCCAGCACCTGCTGACCGTCGGGTGAAAAAAGAGGCTGTTTGCCCGATTCCGGATCGACAATGGAGAGTCGTTCATGCGCCAGAATGGCCGAGCCTCCGCACCAGATGCCGCTCCAGTCGGGTCCGCGGTGCCGGATTTTATGGCTCATCGAAAGAGCCTTCTTTCTCAATTCAGGAGTCTGTTCCTTGATATTGAATATACCTACTATGCCACACATGATTTTTCTTTTTTTTTATCGAAATGTCGAAATAACGTTATAACGAAATAACGATGTTACCTTTTTAAAAACTCATCGACTTTCTGGGCGGTCTGCCTGCCGCTGGCCATGGCTCTGACCACGAGGGATGCTCCGCTGAGGGAGTCGCCGCACACGAAGACGTTATCGGGGTATTCCGGATGCTCGGGTTTGAGGAATCCCATAGCCAGCAGAACCAGTTCGGCCTTGATAATCTCGGGCTTCCCCTTTTCAACCATGATGGGACGACCGCCCTCTGGATTGGGTTTCCAGTCAATCTCCTGAACTTTTACGCCTGTCAGTTTGCCATTCTCGCCCAGGAACTCCAGCGTGTTGATGTTCCAGCGGCGGGTACAGCCCTCCTCATGAGATGATGTCGTCTTGAGCGTGCGCGGCCAATTGGGCCAGGGATTCTGCGGATCCTCGGGACCTTCAACGGGCTTGGGCATAATCTCAATCTGCGTGACGCTCTTGCAACCCTGTCGATGAGCTGTTCCTATGCAGTCGGAACCAGTATCACCACCTCCAATGACGAGAACATCCTTGCCTTTGGCGGTAATGCGCTCGTCCTTAGAGAACTCCATGCCGGCGAGAACGCGGTTCTGCTGGGAGAGGAGTTCGAGGGCGAAGTGAACACCCTTCAGTTCGCGGCCAGGAGCTTTGAGATCTCTTGCCGTAGGCGTTCCGGATGCCAGAATAACGGCATCGAACTGAGAACTGAACTGCGATGAAATCGCATCTGAAGAAACGGTACTATTGTATTTGAATTCAATACCTTCGGCTTCAAGGAGGCGGATGCGGCGGTCGATGATGGCCTTGTTAAGTTTGAAGTTGGGGATACCATAGCGGAGCAGTCCGCCTGCAGCCTCGTTCTTCTCGAACACTGTTACCTGATAGCCCATCAGGTTCAGGTCGTTGGCAGCAGCGAGTCCGGCAGGCCCGGCTCCAATCACAGCCACCTTCTTGCCGTTACGTTCTATCTGTGTGTGCGGCTGGATGTAGCCTTCGCGGAATGCAGCCTCAATGATGGCGCGCTCGTCTTCGCGGTTGGTCGTCGGCTCGTGGTTGAACCGACTGAGTACACAAGCCTTTTCGCACAGGGCGGGACAGATACGTCCCGTGAATTCCGGGAAGGGGTTGGTGCTGGTCAGTAAGTGATAAGCCAACTCCCAATCGCCTTTATACAGGGCATCGTTCCATTCGGGCGCTTTGTTGCCCAGTGGACAGGCCCAGTGGCAGAATGGTACGCCGCAGTCCATGCAGCGTGAGGCCTGCAGTTTGCGTTCGCGAGTCGAGAGCGTCTGCTCCACCTCGCCGAAGTCGTGGATTCTATCGTGAATCGGACGGTAACCCGCCTCCTGGCGGTGTATCTCTAAAAATGC
>CAJOOX010000067.1 GCA_905236195.1 uncultured Bacteroidales bacterium | reverse complement strand
TTTACGGCCCGGTTGACACCTCCTCCCCGCAACCTGCTTCACAACGGCTCATGCTGCATGCCCTCTCAGTTGCGTGGCATGACGACAAGTGGCAAAGCGACTTCCGTTTTGAAGACAGTTCCGAAGCATTCCAATGAAAGTAATAATCGGTAATCCGAACAAGTATAACCAACACTAATAACTTAATATCAGTTTTATGAATCTTCTTAAGCTTTTTAAGCTATCCCTCATCGCTGTTCTGATCGTGATGGTGAGTGCCTGTACCAAGCGCCAGAAATTCAACTTGGAAGTCTACCCCGCAATCAATGACGTCAACGTACAGCCCGACACCCGTCTTGTTATCGTATTCCCTGAAGGAACCACCCCCACACGCGGCGAATCCGGACTGATTTGCGTCTATGATGCCGTCACCGACACACTGGTGGACAAAATTGATATTTCCATTCCGGACGGTCCTACCACCAAGCCTCGCGCCATCCAGGTGGACCACAATCCGGCCACACCTTACAGCTATGCGCGATCCTTTATCGCCACCAACCGCAATACGAAACCCGATACGCCCTCGTCGCCTGAATCTCAGCGTTCGAAAGACAAGCGGATGAAAGACGATTCTACCCTGTATCAGATTTCCATCATCGGCGGTTTCACCGACGGGTTCCATTTCCATCCCGTGATGATCAAGGAGAACCGTGTCATCATCCAGCCGCACCACAACATGATCACCTATAAGAACCGCTACTATGTGACCATCGACAAGAGTGTGCTCGACAATGCGGGCGACTCCTGGAACGGTGTCAGCAAAGAGGATAAATGGATTTTCTCTACTGCCGGCAACGCCATGGGCGTTTCCCGCGGCGTCTATCAGGTACGTCATGACGGCAAGGGCGATTTCACCACCATTCAAGGCGCATTCGAGAACCTGCCCGACTCTTGCAAGGATACCATCATCATCAATGTTTCCGAAGGCGATTACGAGGAACTTATCTATTTCCGCAACAAGACCCACGTCCGTCTGGTCGGCGCAGGTGCCGGCAAGACGGTACTCCACTACCGAAACAGCGACTGCTTCAACCTCTCGCCCATCCGTAATAAAACAGCCGATATTGCGGGGTCATTCCCCAACCGCAACGCCGTCATACACATCGACAACTGCTATGACATCGTGATCGAGAATATGTCCATCGTCAACGACGAACCGGATGTGAACACCCATTCACCCGCCATCTGGATCAACGGCGAACACATCATGCTCCAATCCTGCGAATTGCAGGGCGGACGTTCCATGCTGATGGCACGCGGCAAGGTATATGTCAAGAACTGCAAACTCTTCGGCAACTACGACATGGTGTCAACCCTCGGTGCCCTCTATCTGGAGGACTGTCTGCTCCTGAATAACAACGGACCTTACTGCTGGGTTCACAACGAAGAGGGTAAGCGCGGACTCGTGCTCAAGGAATGTACATTCCAGTCTGTCGGAACCGGTATCTCCGACCTGGGACGTACCAACGGCCTCAATATGCCCCAGTACCCCGGAGCCGAGATGGTTCTTCTCAACTGTGTGCTCAAGAACATTCAGCCTGGCGGTTGGACGGTAATCTGTTCCCCCACCTGTTTCTTTGCAGAATACAACTCCAAGATGTCGAACGGCTCGGTGATTGACCACTCCTGCCGCCACCCCTATGCCAAGTGGCTGGAGTTGCCCAAAGACGATGCCGTCATCCAGAACTACTCCTCTCCCAAGTGGTTCTTTGGCGGGTGGGATCCCGACGATGTATTCCGCGAGAAATACAAGAGAATGTAATGAAAGGACGGTTTGCGCCTTCCCCTACGGGCAGGATGCATCTGGGCAATGTCTATTGTGCACTCCTCTCCTGGCTGTCAGCCCGCAGCCAGGGAGGAGTTTGGTTACTTCGTATAGAAGACCTCGACCCGCAGCGCTCCCGCCCGGAATATGCCCGCCAGATAGAAGACGACCTCCGCTGGCTGGGACTCGTCTGGGACGAAGGGGCCTCTCAGGGCGGCCATGCCGGCCCCTACCTCCAGAGCCTGCGCTCCGACATCTACCGGCATTGTCTTGACCGCTTGTGGACCCGTGGCCTCGTCTATCCCTGTCATTGCAGCAGAGCCGATATTATGGCGACACAGGCCCCCCATGAGATGGACGGACGCATCGTCTATGCCGGCACTTGCCGCCCTGACCATATGAAAGGGAACGCCGACATCACGCTTCTCCCTCCCCCGCAAACTCCTGTACCGCCATCCGGCAAACTGAGACTGTATGTGCCTGACGTAGACGTGGAATTCGAAGACCGCCATTACGGCTCACAAAGGGTCAATCTCGCTTCGCATTGCGGCGACTTCCTCCTCCGTAGGGCCGACGGAGCATGGGCCTACCAGCTGGCCGTTGTCGCCGACGATGCCCTGATGGGGGTTACCGAAGTCGTCCGGGGACGCGACCTTCTGCTTTCCACCCCGCAGCAGATCTGGCTCGCCCGCCTCCTGGGGCTCCCGGTTCCATCCTACTGCCATCATCCCCTGCTGAACAATACCACCGGTCAAAGGCTCAGCAAACGTGACAGGAGTCTCGATATGGGTTTGTTGCGACAACATTACAAGCCCTCCGAAATTCTCGGTCATCTGGCACACGTCAGCGGAATCATCCACCGCTACGAACCCGTTTCCGCCACCGAATTGCTGTCGGTTTTCGATTGGAACAAGGTTCCGCAACAGGATATTTGCATCGGCGACGATATTTCAGGCAAATAATTTGGTTATTTCATAAAAAAAATCGTATATTTGCAGTCCTGTTTCAAAACATAAGCGTATATCACTCAAAAATCTATTGAATATGTATCATTTTCTACGTGTAGCAACTGCCGTGCCTACGGTGAAAGTCTCCGATATAGATTATAATCTGGCCCAGCACCTCGACCTTATCCGCAAGGCGGCATCCGAAGGCGTACAGCTGCTGGTCTTCCCTGAACTTTCCATCACAGGATATACCTGTGCGGACCTGTTCCGGCAGCCAACGCTGCTGGAAGGCACGCGTCAGGCCCTGGACCTCCTCTGCGAAGCCACCCGCGACCTGTCGGCCATGATTGTGGTCGGTGCGCCTGTTGCATGGCGGAACCACGTCTACAACTGTGCAGTCGTCCTCCAGTACGGCGAAATCCGCGCCTATGTCCCCAAGGTGTTTCTGCCCAACTACAACGAGTTCTACGAGGCCCGCTGGTTCGATTCGGGGGCATCTGTTCCCGCCGACACCTATCTCGATGACATACCTTTCGGAGCCGGCCAGCTCTTCTCACTGAACGGAGCAATCGTCGGCATCGAGATTTGCGAGGACCTCTGGGTGCCCGTTCCCCCTTCGTCGATTATGGCTTTGCGAGGCGCTCAAGTGATTGTCAATCTCAGCGCCAGCGATGAAGTACTGGGCAAACACGCCTATCTGCGCCGTATGATTGAAGCCCATTCGGGTCGTCTTGTCGCAGCTTATGTGTACGCGGCATGCGGCTTCGGCGAGTCTTCCACCGACCTCGTGTTTGCCGGCAAGGGAATCATTGCCGAGAACGGCGGCATCTGCGGCGAATCCGAACGCTTCCTTATGGAAAACCAGCTCTTGGTGCGCGACCTCGACATCGAAAAACTGCAAACCCTCCGTCGCGACCAGACCACCTATACGGAGCTCCCCCTTTCGCTGGACGCCGATGGTGTTTCCCGTGGAAAATATATCACCAACGAGTTGGAACCTGCTGACGAGCCCGACTGGGAAGACAAATTCTACCGTCACGTCGTTCCAACCCCGTTCGTCCCCAGCGACGAGACGGAAATGAGTGAACGCTGCAACGAGATTTTCAACATCCAGGTATCCGGCCTGGTCACCCGTCTGCGCCACATCAACTGCCAGACCGCCGTCATCGGCATCTCGGGCGGACTCGATTCGACCCTCGCCCTGCTCGTCACCATACGCGCCTTCGACAAACTCGGCTGGGACCGCAAGCGCATTGTCGGTATCACGATGCCCGGATTCGGAACCACGAAACGGACCCACAACAACAGTCTTGGACTCATGGAAAGTCTTGGAATCACGCTGCGCGAGATTTCCATCGTGCCATCCGTTACACAGCATTTCGCCGACCTCGGCATTGATGCGAATGTGCACGATGTTACCTACGAGAACTGTCAGGCCCGCGAGCGCACTCAGATTCTCATGGATGCAGCCAACCAGACCAACGGTATCGTCATCGGTACCGGTGACCTTTCCGAACTGGCCCTCGGATGGTGCACCTACAACGGCGACCACATGTCGATGTATGCCGTCAACGTTTCCATTCCGAAAACCCTGGTCAAATATCTCGTACGATGGGTAGCAATGACTAGCGTCGATGAACGTTCGCGCGATATCCTGCTGGACATTTTCGACACACCCATCTCGCCCGAACTGACGCCCCCTGATGCAGAAGGCAAGATAGCCCAGAAGACCGAAGACCTTGTGGGCCCCTATGAACTCCATGACTTCTTCCTCTATCACTTCTTCCGATTCGGGGCCTCTCCATCCAAGATTTATTTCCTGGCCCGTAAGGCATTCGACGGTAAATATGACAACGAAACCATTCTCAAGTGGCTCCGCACTTTCTTCCGCCGTTTCTTCCAGCAACAGTTCAAACGCTCATGCCTGCCCGACGGACCTAAGGTCGGTACCGTCAGTCTCTCGCCCCGAGGCGACTGGCGTATGCCTTCTGATGCCAGCTGGAAAACCTGGAACAACGAATTAGAAACCATAGAACTGTCTTGAAAATGACATTAGACGAATTCAAAAATACACTCTCCCACGAGGAGATTGACAATATCCGGGAAATCATCCTCACCCCCAAACCTACTCCCGAACAGGCCCGAACCCTCTACGATTTCGTGACCGTACGCTGCGGCGAAGCATTGGGCGACGACCTAGTGGCCGAACCTTTCCGGTACGTTGTGGCCGCCAAACAGGGAATCCGGCTCTCTGACCTGCAGAACATTATCGGCGAGGGATTCGATGCCGAACGGTTCAAGGCGTGGAATAGCTGTCTCGGATTCGATATCATCCCCACCAACACCACCTGGCACCCCTTCCCCGTTCTGGCCTATTCGCCCTTCCTCTTTGCCGCGCTTTCAAAGTGTCAGGGTGACTCTGACGCTTCCTATATGTCCGACATCGGATATTACCTGCTCGAAAAGTGTCCCGACAACGATATGCTGCGAGCCTCCAGCTGTTTCCTCATGATGACCACAGCCGGCGATATCGTAGGTATGGCGCGGTTTATTTCAACCACAGCTAACAACCACGCCCTCCAGCAGATTGTATCCTCCATCGGTCCCATATTCCGTAAAGAAACCGCTATGCCCGCCGAACAGGACAAAATCCTGGGGATGCTTATGGTCGAGGATTCACAGGTCAGCCTCACCAAAATCCTCACCATCCTCGTCAACGACGGTGTGGGGGCTATCGCTCAGGCCGAACAGATTCTCCTCTATGCCGAAGCCCTCAACAAAGGGGTGGAGACCCGGATCAAGGACCATCCCGAGCTCGCCCTTTTCAGGCCGCTCACGCTTTTGCGCATTGCCCAGGCCCATCACATCCTTAAACACGAGGCCGACGCACGGTCCTTTTTCGACAATGCTTTAGCCGCTATCGCCAAGTTCGTGTCCGCTTTGTCGCCTCGCGATATTACCATCGAACAGTTCGCGCAATGCTGGAACGCCCTCAAGATATGTCAGGAGATGGCCCAGCCGCGGGCCATGGAAATGTTGTTCAAGAACATCTCCAAGGCCGAACGTACTGCCGCAGGCGAGGCTGACATCCAGCGCCGTTCCCAACTCGAAGACATGGTGCTCAATCAGTATATCGACATGTCCCGCACCTATTGGGCAATGCCCAAGGCCCTGCAGGAACAGTTTGTCGACCACAGCGAAGAAACCATAGTGCTACTGCGTGCCCTGTTGGATGACGAAGAGAAACGCAACCGGATCGACCCCTCGACTGTCGCCAATCATTACATGAACATCGCAGACTTCTCCTTCCGCCTCAAACGCGAGCAGGAGGTGTACGATGCCCTCACGGAAGCCCAGATCATCCTGATGCGTCATCTCGGCGACCTCCAGAAAAAGGACGGCGAGGGACAGATGTCGACCGACCAGCTCATTACCCGTCTGCAGCTGTCCGTAACAAACCACATGCTGGCCGACCACTACCGGCGCACAGAGAGCGGCAACCGCGAACTGCAGGTGCTCCTGCAGAGCAATCTCGATATGGCTTACGACTGCTTTAAGCATTTCCCCTCCGACCCGCGCGTCATTCACTTCATCATCAATGCCGCCCTCGAAATCGGAGATCTCCACAATCGTACACACGGCTATCTCACTGAGTCGAAAACCTACCAGGATGTCATCGCCCGGCTCATGCCCCGTCTCAACAACATGAAACTCGACCAGCAACTGGCCGTCGATGTGGCTATGCTCCACAGCAAGGCAGGTCAGCTGCAGGCGGGTCAGCTGCGAGACTTCAAACTCGCTGTGCCCAACCTCACCCTCGCTGCCCAAATCTGGACTTCGCTCGCCGAAAATACGAAGAACGAACAGTTCCGGAAGAATGCCGAAACCATCAAACAGATTCTGCGTAAGATATCGCCGAATGGAAATTGAAGGCAACAACAAAAAGGTCCACCCTCACAGGCAGACCTTCTTTCTTCTATTAGTACCAACTATTTCTTCTTAAACTCTATCTGACTTAGAAATGAATGATTTCTAACGTTTTGACGCTGCAAAGATAGGGCATTTTTCAGAGACTCGCAATAGTCACTTTTAGGTATTTTGTAAAAATCCTCGTTTCAAGCGGTTGTAGAGCCGATATTTTTTCAAAAAAAAAATGAAAATTATTACAGGGAAATACGGGGGCAGACGTTTCGATGTACCCGCAAGGTTGCCGGCAAGACCCACAACCGACCTTGCCAAAGGAGCACTTTTCAATATCCTCTCCAACCGCATCGACTTCACGGCGCTCGATTGCCTCGACCTCTTTGCGGGCTCGGGAGCCATCTCCTTCGAACTCCTCTCCCGCGAGGCCGCCTCGGTCACCAGCGTGGAGATGGGACACCAGCAGATACAGTTCATCAGCAGCGTTGCCGGACAGCTGGGCATCGGGGCAGAATGGAAACTCATTGCCGGCGATGTGTTCAAATATCTTCGCCAGCCTCCCCCACACCCCTTTGGCTTCATCTTTGCCGATCCGCCCTATGCACTGAACGGTCTCCCCGATTTGCCCGACCTGATTCTGTCGGGAGGCTGGCTCACCGATGGCGGCATTCTGGTCCTTGAGCACGGCAAAGACAACGACTTCCAGTCGCACTCCAACTTCATTGAATGCCGGCAGTATGGCGCCGTCCATTTCTCCTTTTTTAAATAAAATGGGGGCGTGCAGGATGTTCTGTCGGAAAACCGATAGCGCTTTTTTCTTTTATGGCTTTAACTCTGGCCATCCGTCTGCCGTCCACGAGATGGTACGCTGGATGAGCATAGCGGCACCGTTCTGAGAGACGCTGTAGCCGTGGCAGATAAAGATGTCCTCGCCATCGAAGTTATAGGCTGCGCAGTGTCCGGCTGCCTCCCATTCCTTCTTATCGCCCTCCAGGAAAAGCGTGCCGCCGCCATTGGCCATGTCCTTGCCCGTGCGGTCAAGATAGGGGCCATCGACCGTCTTGCTGCGCCCCACTGCCACACGGTAGTTGCTCTTGGCACCACGACAGCAGTAGTCCCACGACACGAAGAGGTAGTAGTAGCCGCCGTGCTTGAAGATGAAAGGCGCCTCAATGGCGTTGGTGCCAGCATCCTTCGATGTCGGATTCGGCTCCGTGGGTTTGTAGTTCGGGTCAAAGCGGCGGGCGACGGTACGCGGTTTTGTGCCTTGGACCATGTGCATCGTTGAGTCGAGAGGGGCAAGTTGGATGCCGTCCCAGAACGAGCC
>CAJOOX010000066.1 GCA_905236195.1 uncultured Bacteroidales bacterium | reverse complement strand
CGGTCCTCGAAGGCCTGACACATCAGCGAGACGCAGTCCTGCGGACCGTTGTAGGCTGCCTCGGCTGCCTTCTGGGCGATGCTTGAGGGACCGCTCGTGTACTGCCCCTGCAGTTTGGAAACCGCTTTGGCGACCCAGGACGGACCGGCCATGTAGCCGATGCGCCAGCCGGTCATGGCATAAGCCTTCGACACGCCGTTGATGATGACTACACGGTTCTCCATCTCAGGAAACTCGGCGATGCTGTAATGCTGTCCGATATAGTTGATGTGTTCGTAGATCTCGTCGGCGATAACAATCACGCGGGGATGGTTCTTGAGCACTCGCACGAGGTCGGCAAGCTCTTCTTTCGAATAGACGGCGCCCGTGGGGTTGGAAGGAGAACAGAGAATGATGGCTTTGGTCTTGTCGGTGATGGCCGATTCAAGCTGGTCGCCTGTTATCTTGAAGTTCTGTTCAATACCGGCAGGAAGGGCCACGTTGACGCCTTCGGCCAGTTTGACCATCTCAAAATAACTTACCCAGGCAGGCGTGGGGATGATCACTTCATCGCCCTTGTCCACAATGGCGAGGATAACGTTGCAGACCTCCTGCTTAGCACCATTGCCGACCACAATCTGCTGGGGCGTGAAGTTGAGATGGTTCTCGCGCTTCAGTTTGGCAGAGATGGCATTGCGCAACGACATATAGCCGGGAACGGGCGAATAGAACGAGAAGTTGTCGTCGATGGCTTGTTTGGCGGCCGTCTTGATGTGGTCGGGCGTGTTGAAGTCAGGCTCACCCACAGAGAGATTGATGACGTCAAAACCCTGAGCTTTCAGCTCCTGGCTTTTTTGGGACATGGCCAGTGTTGCAGAGGGTGACAGTGCAGCAAGGCGTGCAGAAAGTTCTTCCATAAATTAAAGTGATGTTATATTGTTTTTTTGTTTTGTTTTCTTTTTTGGGGGAGATTCCGGAGATTCTGGATTTTCAGACTTTCTGGAATTTATGCATTGATGGGTTTGGGCTTCTTGTGAAGCAGATTTACACGTATCCAGTTGCGTATCTTCCTGGTCCACTTCCTCATGTTGATGATGTAAGTATCCCAGTCGAAGAGGGTCGAGTCGTTGATGGCGCGCCAGGTCAGGAAGATGCCGATGGGTGCCAATACCATCGACGAGAGCCAGGCTCCGGCCCACGGCACCCATTCGCCTTCCTTGGCGAGTTTGTTGCCTGTACTGTCGATGATATAATAGAAGATGAAGAAGGCAACACTGACAATGATGGGCACACCCATGCCGCCCTTGCGGATAATGGCACCGAGTGGGGCTCCGATGAAGAAGAAGATGAGGCAGCCGATTGACAATACAAACTGTTTGTGAATCTCCAGTTCGTGGAGCTGACGGTTGCGGAACTCGGCATTCTGCATCTCGGTGCGCGCATTGAATGTAGCAATCACGTCCATCGCTTTATCCTGGGCGATTCTTGTGATGCGTTCCATCTGGTCGGGACGCAGCGAGGCATAGATGGAGTCCAGATTATAGATGTGAGCACGTGTGGCACCTTCGATGTGGTCGGGATTGATTCCCTTCAGTTCCTGTCCGGCTGTCATTGCTCCGGTGGCAGCGGTGAAGTAGGCCGTATCGCTTCGCATTTTCTCCGGGATGCTGCGGAAATAGGTGAGCGTCTTGAGCTGTTCGCCGTAGTAGGCATTGATCGAATCCATCCGGGCATCCAACGAATCCACCGAAGCGAAGAGCGTTGACAGGTTCTTACCTTTGTGGCTTGATGCAATCATCGACTCGTCGGAACGTTCCAGATCGTTTTCGTAGGGAATATAGACAATTTTTTCGGTGAAAGACTCGCGACGGTATTTGGGATGTTTCTTCTTCTGGGCGGCCGTAGCACGCGAGTTCTCCTGGAAGGTGCCCACCTGTTCGCCGCTCCACAATGTCAGCTTGAGGTGCTTGCCGTCAGCCGTTTCGGCTACACAGGCACTGTCGGCTACCGTCACGGTGGCATCTTCGATGTTAGAGCCTTCGAAAATGTAGATGGTCACGTCTTTCAGCAGTCCCGTCTTGTGGTCCTTCTCATTGACATAGATGTTATAATCTTCGATTTCCTTGTAGAAGATACCCTCCGGAATCTGCAGCTCAGGCGATTTGTGTTTGATGCCGAACAGCAGCGAGTACATCTTGGTGTTCACTTTGGGCAGAATGTCATCCTGGAAGAAGAAGGCTCCGATTGAGACGATTACCACGAAAATCGTGAGCGGCTGCATGATTTTCATCAGGGAGATGCCCGACGACTTCATGGCCAGCAGTTCCAGGCTTTCGCCCAGATTGCCGAACGTCATCAGCGATGCCAGGAGAATGGCAAGCGGAAGGGCCATCGGCACGAAGCCGAGACCTGCGTAGAAGAAGAGCTCGGCAATGATGCCTATACCCAGACCTTTTCCCACAAACTGGTCGACATGACTCCAAAGAAACTGCATCAGCACAATGAAGAGGCAGATAAAGAAGGTCATGAGGAACATGGGGAGAAAAGTCTCCAGCATGAACGAATATATACGCTTGATTTTGAACATCTGCGAGTCTGTTCGCCTCCTTTCTTTATTTCTGTTTCATGAGGTCGATTTCTGCCTGTGCAATACTGTCGGCTTCAGCCTTGAGCCGTTTGCGACGCAGAATCTGTTTGATCATCGAACTTTCACGCAGGTTAGCCGGAGCCGTCTGGAGTTCTTCCTGCAAATCGTCAAGCGTGATGGCATTGGCCACATAGGGGAAGAGGTAGGCACCCAAAGCGTCGTTCTTGTGCTTGTGGTAGGATGCCAGCCAGGCGCGACGGATGTATGCCTCATAATCTCCTTTGGCATTCACGATGGCCGTCAGGGAGTCGGTCAGGATTTCCACTTCGTTGTTGAAGGGAGTACCTGTGGCAGATCCCGACGAGAGGTCGACACGGGTGATGCCGGGCTCAAGGAAAAGCATGCAGGCTGTTTCAATCGTCGGTGTGCCGATGCGACGCAGTATAATGGTGTCGACGAACCCTCTGAATTCGAAGGCTTCTCCCTTGATCTGCGTCTTCATGATGGGATTGTCAAATTCGTCGTATATAGTTACTACGTCCCCGTCCGGTGCTTTCTGTGCCAGACCGAGGATTTGGTATTCACCAGGTTTCAGACCTTCAGTGTTTCCCCCGCTACATGCGGTCAGCAGAAGTGTCAGACCCGTGAAAGCTATACTTGCAAATTTTCTCATTGTTGTAATAAAGCGGAATTCGGTTGGGGGATGTCGGTTCTCAGAGAGTTGCCTTGATGGCTTCCTCTATCTTTTCGCCGCGGATGTCGCGGGCCACAATCTTGCCGGAGGCATCAATCAGAAGGATGGTCGGAACGCCCTGTACACCATAGGCTTCAGCGGCTTCTTTCTGGTTGAAGATGATGTCCCAGGTGATGCCCAGGTCCTCGGCCACAGCCAGCATGTCGTCCATGTTCTCGTCCCACACATCGATACTCACGAAGTTCACTTTGTCCTTGTACTGCTCGTAGTAGGGGATGAGGTAGGTCTTGAGTTCGTTCTTGCAAGGACCGCACCAGGATGCTGTGAAATCTACGAGCACAGGTTTGCCCTTGGCGATGATTTTGCTCAGCGAGTGTTCGTGGTGTTTCGGACAGTTCACCTTGGGACCTTTGATCTCGATGAACATATTGCCCTCACCCGAGTGGCTGGCAATCTCTTTTTGCTTGAGGGCCTGCATGAAATAGCTGCCGTTCCGGATGTTGGCAGGAGCGGTCTCCATCTCGGCTTTGAAAGTCTCGTAGTCAAGCAGCTGGGCAAGGTATTGGAAGAGGAATTCTCCCACCTGGCTGTTCTGGAATTTGTGATAGTAGTCGAGCGTTATCTGTGTCATGGAATCCTGATCGGCAGTGGCTTCTACGGCTTTGCTCCATTCAGCGAGAACGTCGTTGAGCTTGGTGCCGACGGCGTCTGTCGAAGGATAGTCAAGCGTAATGGTGCCGGGTTCCAGGAAGAGCTGAACGCCATATCGGGGCTCTTTGATGCGGACGATGGCCATACGGACAGAGTCGGCCACACCCTCGAAGGAGTATTTGCCGTCCTTGACATAGGCCGTGTCGATGTCGCCGCGGCCCTTCACCAGGAATACTTCCGTGCCTTCGGCGATACCGTTGGCAGTTCCGTTGAGGACGTAGGCATTGGGCGATGCTGGTTTGTTCTGCGAGCAGGCTGCCATCAGTGCAGCGAAGCCTAGAATACAGAGAGTTCTGAGATGGTTCATAATGGATGAAATTAATATTATTGCAATGTTTATTGGATATGAATCTTGAGAGCGTCCTCGATGGCTTCACCTCTCAGTCCGTTGGCACGGATGATGCCTGTGCCGTCGATGAGGATGATCTGTGGAATGCTCTGAATGCCGTAGGACTTTGCAGCCTCTTCGGGGCTGCTGATGACCGGATAGGTGATGCCCAGAGCCTGGATGGCCTTCTCGGTGTCGTAAACATAATCACCGATGGCGATGCCCACGACATTGATTTTGCCTTCGTATTTCTGCCAGAGAGCCTGCAGCCCGGGAATTTCCCGGATGCAGGGCCCGCACCATGATGCCCAAAAATCGACGAGGGTGGGCTTGCCGTTGGCTATCAAAGCGCTCAGCGAGGTCTGCGTCTGGTCTTTGTCGTTCACCTGGAGACCAATCACATCGGTATACTTCTTTCCCACCTGACATCCGGGAGGGATGCGCTGGGCCGCAGCATTGTGCTGACAGGCAGAGACAGAGAGCAGAATGATCAGGGCGGCCAGGCCCCATAACAGACGTTTCATCATCATTCGATGAGCATCAGGTCGGCGGCTTCCAGCACGTTGTCGCCCTTGTTTACATAGATGGCTTTCACGGTGCCGTCCTTGCCGGCATTGATGTTGTTCTCCATCTTCATCGCTTCGAGCACGAGCACGCAGTCGGATGCCTTTACTGCCTGTCCCACGGTAACGTTGACCGAGAGGATGGTACCCGGAAGGGGAGACTTCAGGGAGCCGGCAGCACCTGCGACAGCCGGAGCAGGTGCACTCTTTGCGGCAGCGGGAGCGCTAGCGGGTGCGGCTGCAGGTTTGGCGATAACAGGCTTCGTTTTGGGAGCTTCGGGCAGTTCGACATCATAATCGGTGCCGTTCACAGTCACCTTCACATTCTTGCCGTCGGCATCGCCTACAGCCACTTCGTAATCTTTGTTGTTAACTTTGAATTTGTAGGTTTTCATAATCTTACCACTTGCGATTGGGTTTTCTCATTTGGTTGTTGCCAACGCCTGTCCAGCCTGATGTGACTGAGCCGAGGGTGAGCACATCGCTCTCGTTGTCGTGTGAGCCGCCCTCATGGAGGAACAGAGCGATGCCGATGGCGGCAATGACTTCGTCATCGTCGGCAGGTACGCCTGTAGCAGCCTCTTTCACCGAAAGTCCTTCGGTTTTTTCACCCTTTTTACCCACGGAGGAACGAAGGGCCTTGATGGGTTTGGTGATGAGGTTGTACCAGATGGCATTCACGATTTTGTCGAGCCACTTGAAACAGAAGAACAGGATGGCCAGCGCGATGAATACAACACCCATCGCAATCACGGTCATCATGAGGCCGTATTGGTCGTGTTCGCGGAAATTGTCCGCGTTGCTTGCCAACAGGGATGCGGCATTCAGACCGAGGGCCAGGATGGTTAGGATGGATGTCTTCATTACAGGGGGAGGTTATCGTGTTTCTTGGCGGGATTCTCGAGTTTCTTGTTGCGGAGTTTCTCGAGAGCGCGAATCACACGGAAACGGGTGTTGCGGGGTTCGATTACATCGTCGATATAACCCTTGTGAGCAGCGTCATAGGGGTTGCAGAACAGATCTTCATATTCTTTCTTCTTCGATGCAATGATTTCTGCTTTGTCCTCAGGAGTCTCGGCGGCTTTGAGTTCTTTGCCGTAGAGCACTTCCACAGCGCCGTCGGAACCCATTACGGCAATTTCGGAGGAAGGCCATGCATAGTTGATATCGCCGCGCAGCTGTTTGCAACTCATCACGATATGGCTGCCGCCATAGCTCTTGCGCAGGGTCACTGTCACCTTCGGAACCGTTGATTCGCCGTAGGCAAAGAGCAGTTTGGCTCCGTGGTCGATAACGCCGTTGTATTCCTGTCCGGTGCCGGGCAGGAAGCCGGGCACATCGACAAGGGTTACCAGCGGGATGTTGAAGGCGTCGCAGAATCGTACGAAACGGGCAGCTTTACGCGATGCGTTGCTGTCGAGGCAACCGGCCATCACCTTGGGCTGGTTGGCCACGATGCCCACGCTCTGACCGTTCATGCGGGCAAAGCCTACGATGATATTCTTGGCCCACGCGGAATGTACTTCCAGCATTTCGCCGTTATCGACAATGGCAGCAATCACGTCATACATGTCGTAGCTCTGCTTCGATGTCTCGGGGATGATTTCATTCAGGCTGTCTTCCTTGCGGTCGATGGGATCGTTGCAATCCGTGCGGGGCGCCTCGTCCATATTGTTCGAAGGCAGGTAGGAGAGGAGTTGCCTGACAAGAGCCAGACCTTCCTCTTCGTTCTCGGCGGCAAAGTGGGCCACACCCGATTTCGAAGCGTGAACGGCAGCACCGCCCAGGCTTTCCTGATCGACAACCTCGCCCAGCACTTCCTTCACAACCTTGGGACCGGTGAGGAACATATAGCTGGTGTTCTTGATCATCACCACAAAGTCGGTGAGGGCAGGCGAATACACACTGCCGCCGGCGCAGGGACCCATGATCAGAGAGATCTGGGGAATGACGCCGCTGGCCAGAATGTTGCGTTCGAAAATCTCGCCGAAACCGGCCATGGCGGCAATGCCTTCCTGAATACGGGCCCCACCTGAATCGTTCAGACCGATCACGGGTGCGCCCATCTTCATGGCCATATCCATGATTTTGCAGATTTTCAGAGCCATCGTTTCCGAAAGCGAACCTCCCGACACGGTGAAGTCCTGGGCGAAAAGGTAAACCAGACGGCCGCCGATAGTGGCCGATCCTGTTACCACACCGTCGCCGAAGGGATGGCTCTTCTCCATACCGAAGTTCGTGCAGCGATGGGTCAGGAACATATCATATTCCTCGAAAGAGCCTTCGTCGACGAGCATGTCGATGCGTTCTCTTGCTGTCATCTTGCCCTTGGCATGCTGGGCGGCGATGCGCTTCTCGCCTCCGCCCTGACGTGCCGTCTCGCGGTTGCGAATCAGTTCTTGTATTTTCTGTTGCTGAATTGACATTGTCGAATATAATTTAATAAGGTACGCGCGAGGTTATTCCTCCTCTTCGTCTTCCTTCATGTTGTGATATACGTTCGAGATATCCTCGTCCTCTTCAAACTTCTCGAGCAGTTTGTTGATGGTCTCGCGCTGCTCGGCCGTAACGTCCTTCAGGTCGTTGGGGATGCGCTCGAACTCACCGCTGACAATCTCGTAGCCGTTCTCCTCGAGGTAGCTTTGGATTTGGGCAAACGATTCGTACTCTCCATAGATAACGATGGCATCGTCCTCCTGGTAGATTTCGTCCACACCATAGTCGATGAGTTCCAGTTCGAGTTCGTCCATGTCCATGCCGTCTTTGGGTTTGACGCGGAATACGCTCTTGTGGGCGAAGATGAACGACAGACTGCCCTGGGTGCCAAGGTTGCCACCGAACTTGTTGAAGTAGGAACGAACGTTGGCTACTGTACGTGTGTTGTTGTCTGTAGCGGCCTCCACGAGGATGGCGATACCGAAGGGGCCGTATCCTTCGTAAGTGATTTCCTTATAGTCGCTGGCGTCCTTGTCGGTGGCTTTCTTGATGGCACGTTCGATGGTGTCCTTAGGCATGTTGGCTGCACGTGCGTTGGCCAGCAGCGTACGAAGGCGTGCGTTGCCGTCCGGATCCGGACCGCTCTGCTTAACGCACATTGTGATTTCTTTACCGATCTTTGTGAACGTGCGGCTCATGTTGCCCCAGCGTTTCAGCTTTCTTGCTTTTCGATATTCAAATGCTCTTCCCATATCAGGATTTTTTTATATTTTGTTTTTTTTATGAATTATTTCGTTATGACGTTATATCGTTATATCGTTATGACGATATTCCGATATTCCCGTTTATCTCAGTTCGGCCTTCACTTGGTTCTGCAGGGTCTTGACCACTTTGTCCATGATGGCTACAATCTGCTTGTCCTGGAGGGTCTTCTCGGCATCGAGCAGGGTAATGCTGATGGCGTAGCTCTTCTTGCCTTCGGGCAGGTTCTTTCCTTCATAGACGTCGAAGAGGGTTACCTTCTTGATGACTTTCTTGTCGCATCCCAACACGAGACGTTCGATTTCGGCGAACTGAACGGCCTTGTCAACCAGCAGGGCGAGGTCGCGCTTCACGGGCGGGAACTTTGCAATTTCCTGCTGCTGTACCTTCACGCGTGCGGCTTCCTTCATCAGTACCTTCCAGTCCAGATCAGCGTAATATACCTCCTGTTCGATGTCGAACTTGTGGAGCAGTTTGTTGCTGACGATACCCAGGTTGGCGAGTACCTTGCCTGCGGGGGAGGCAATCTCAAGACCGGCGGCGAATATGTCATTCTGATACTGACGCTGCTTGAGGTTGGAGGCGATGCCCAGGCGGCGCAGGATGTTTAGCACCTGTGCCTTGAGTTCGAACACGGTGGCTTTTTCGTTGGCATGCGCCCATGAGTCGGAAACCTTGTTGCCGGTGAGCCAGAGTCCCAAATGAGCCTCCTCCTTGTGGCCGGCCAACGGCACGTCAGGCTGTGCTGCATGTTTGTCGGCATCGAAGAACGATGTGTTGCCGAATTCGTAGAAACGGAGATCCGTCTGTTTGTAGTTGATGTTGCGGATGATGCTCTGCAATCCGCCGAAGAGAAGTGTCTGACGCATCACGTTCAAATCGGCAGAAAGGGGATTCATCAGCTTCACAAGTTTGGTCTGGGGATAGGTTTCCAGTCCTTCGTAGAAAACTTCGGAGGTCAGACTGTTGTTCATGATCTCGCTCCATCCCGCGCCGGTCAGCTGTTCCGAGATGAGCTGCTGCAAAAGTACGCTCTCATCGGTCTCGGTCTTGGGTGTGAGGTTCATGTGAACGCTGTCGGCCCAGGTTACGCGGTCGTAGCCATAGATGCGCAGGAGGTCTTCGATGACGTCGCATTCGCGGGTAACGTCCACGCGATAGGCAGGAATCTCAATCTTCACACCCTCGGCGGTTTCCTCCAGGATGTTCATCTCCAGGAGACTCAGAATACGCTTCACGTCAGCCACGGGAATCTCAATGCCGCAGAGTGCGTTCACCCTTGCATAGCTCAGATCAACCACCGCGAGCTGCTTTTTGACGGGATAAATCTCGACAGGGTCGCCGACAATCTCACCGCCGGCCAGTTCCTTCACCAGAAGGGCTGCTCGGCGCAGAGCGTAGGGGAGGGCGTTGATGTCCACACCGCGTTCATAGCGGAACGAGGCATCGGTCTGCAAGCCCTGACGGCGGGCTGTTTTGCGGATCCACGTGGGATTGAAACAGGCGGCTTCAAGGAAGACATTTTTTGTCTCTGTGGTCGTGCCGCTCTCCAGACCGCCAAACACACCTGCGATACACATCGGACCTACGGGGTCGCTGATGGTCAGGTCACGTTCTGTCAGTTTGTGTTCCTGTCCGTCCAGGGTAACAAAGGGCGTGCCTTCGGGCCAGGTCTTCACAATGACCTTGCGGTCATGAATCTTGTCCAGGTCGAAGGTGTGCATCGGTACGCCTGTTTCAAAGAGGATGAAGTTCGTGATATCGACGATGTTGTTGATGGGACGCAGACCGATGGCCGAGAGACGGTCCTTCAGCCAGGCCGGACTTTCCTTCACCGTTACGCCCTCGATGGTCAGACCCGAATAACGTGGACATGCTTCGGTGTTTTCCACTTCAATCTGCACAGCGTTGCCGTCGCGGTCCTTCCTGAAGGCATCCACAGCCGGGCGCTTGAGTTCGGCCTTGCGGCCGTGCTCAACGAGGTAGGCATACAGGTCGCGTGCCACACCCCAATGGGAGGCACCGTCGATACGGTTAGGCGTGATATCCACTTCCAGAACCCAATCGCTCTCCACGTTGTAGTATTTGGCAGCTTCGAGGCCCAAGGGAGTGTCCTCGGGGAGAACGATGATGCCGTTGTGGTCAGTGCCCACGCCGATTTCGTCCTCGGCACAGAGCATGCCGTTCGACTCCACACCGCGCAGTTTGGATTTCTTGATGGTAAAACTCTTGTCGCCGTCGTAGAGCACTGTGCCCAAGGTGGCGACAATCACTTTCTGTCCGGCAGCTACATTGGGCGCGCCGCATACAATCTGGACAGGCTCCTGCCCGTTGCCGAGATCGACGGTTGTCACATGCATGTGGTCGCTGTCGGGATGGGGTTCGCAGGTCAGTACTTTGCCCACGACCAGTCCTTTGAGACCGCCTTTGATGGTCTCCTTTTCTTCCAGACCTTCCGTCTCCAGGCCGATGCTCGTCAGGGCGGCCATCGTTTCCTGTGGGGTCAGGTCAAACTGAAGATAATCCTTCAGCCAATTGAATGATACGTTCATTTATATTCGATATGTTTGTAATGTCTAACTCTGAAATTATGCTATAATTAGCGCGCAAATATAAATATTTTTTTTGACATGTCGGTATTTTTAGTTCTTAAATTTTCAAAATATCCCCTTCTGCCACATTATATGGGCCCTTTTTGCAAAATGGAGTATATAAATATTGCCGTTTTGTGAACCCTTGAACCGTATGTTGGGCGCTTAAGTGCCAAAAGAAGCGGGACGGGGCAATAATTTCCGGATTTTTGCGTTTTTCACTCAGAATAATCTTTTTAAAAAATGTAAAATTGTATTCCGCCGATGAAAGGGAATCGTGTCGAACGACTGTTACTTGCCGTGCTTTTCTCGCTCATTTCCGTCTGGACGCTCCAGGCTCAGAATGAGGTGCAGAGCAGCATGTATTGGGCCGTCCCCACGCTTTACAATCCTGCGACGGCGGGCATGGACACAGCCTTGCATGTGTCGGCTTTCGACCGTATGCAGTGGGTGGGTGTGGAAAACGCGCCTCAGACGTTTTTCGTTTCTGCCGACTTGCCTGTGAAATTTATGAAACGGGCCCACGGCGTCGGAGTGAGCATTACCCACGACAAGGCCGGCCTGTTTACCACCACCTATTTCGATATGGATTATGCCTATCGTATGAAACTCTGGGGCGGACTGCTGCAGGCTGGCGTACAGCTTGGACTCGTCAATCAGGGTTTCGACGGCAGCGGTATCTATATTCCCGACGGAGATGCCTGGGAACCGGGCGACGATGCGTTACCTTCCGGAACGGTGTCGGCGATGGCT
This sequence comes from uncultured Bacteroidales bacterium, assembly GCA_905236195.1. Lineage (GTDB taxonomy): Bacteria > Bacteroidota > Bacteroidia > Bacteroidales > UBA3663 > Liminaster. The sequence continues at coordinate 35 of CAJOOX010000066.1, read as the reverse complement.
TTCGATATGGGTGTGGGGGCTTATTACCAGCGCGG
>CAJOOX010000065.1 GCA_905236195.1 uncultured Bacteroidales bacterium | reverse complement strand
CTCGGTTTTTGTTCCATAATAATTTTGTACGATTTTGAAATAAATTTTGAATAATTTCCCGCTTTAGCGGCTCAAAATCACAATTTTTCTAAATTTCTTTCTTCATTTGAAATAAAATGCGTATATTTGCAGCGAGATTTTTGTGCTAACACACGAGAATAAGGAAAGTCCACTGATTTGACAAAACATAAAACCTATACTCGATTTTTTTTGCATTATCTTAACTTTTAATCATTAAATAAGATGAAAATGAATAACAAAACAAAAAAAACTGAAGTCTTCCGTTGTCTGTTGTCGGTAGTCTTCGTTATGATTATGTCAAGTGTTCATGCACAGGACATTTTAGTGACGGAAAGCGGCGACGCAATTAAGGCCTGGGGTGTAGACGTTGGAAGTTCTAAGATTTATTATCGAGAGAAGGCTGATGAGAACGCTCCCATTAAGACCATTGACAAGAAGTCTGTTTTGATGTGGAAAAAAGCAGACGGGACACGTATTGTAATGGACCAAGATCAGCCTCAGTCCGGCCAGGAAAGCCCAAGTTCTGTCAATTCGACGAGACCTGCTCCTGCTCCAGATGCAGCCGATGAGGAAGGCAATCGTCAATGCATTGCAGCTTTCAATGCATCCGGTGATATTCATTCTGCAGAGAAATCAAAAAGTAAATTCCGCGGGGGAGTCCTTGCTCTTATCAGTATAGATTCAGGAACTGCCATCAAAGACAAAAATGTTGAGGTCTCATTTGCTTCTGACTGTTCATTGGGGAAAGGTAGCAATGTTTTTGCTTATGGTCAAGGCGTTTCAGTCACTGTAAAAAACCTGACAGACCGTACTGTACAAATTCAGTTGGGTAATACGTTCTTTATGCGTAATGGCATAGCAGTACCTTATAACTATGCGTCGACTACTCAGCAGGTTGGCGGACAACAGCAGGGCAGTACGTCTTTATCCCAGAACGTAGTGGCCATCCCGCCACATTCTTCTTTCAAGATTGGCACACAATTGTATGTTCCTGAGGATGCCACGAGCATTTATGGCGGTGAATTCTCGACATATCGTGCAGGTGATAATCTATATAGTCTTGTTTGGGAGTGCGGTAAGAGTCAGTATGTAAATTATGGTGGCGAAAGAGACTTTACGCCAGAAACATCGCCATTAAACTTTGGTTTCAATTTGACCTATAACTTTGTCAATGAGAATACAGAACCCTATCAGCTTAATTCGCGCCTTTATGTCTCGCGTCTCATTGGTGTTAAACTTTCTGCCGGCATAGGTTGGTCAACAGCTCCGTTTCAGGCAGGAATCCCTAAGTTGTCTGGTGATTACTCCCGGACTCTTTCGTTGTTGGTGTTCCAAAGATAACGTTTAGCTGACCCTCTAAGACAAGATATTAACACCCCGGGCTATCCTCACGGACGGCCCGGGGTTCTTGCAGTAATAATGAATCTAATCTTCCGAAACAAAACAAACTAACAAACACACAACAAAATGGCATTCGATAGGTAACAGTTAATATTTAGACAAAAACCAAGAAAACCCGGGTGCGTTCTGCATGCTTGCTCTGCAGAACTTCCCGAAAAACCCTAAAAACCCACCAGCGGCACCGAATTCTATAACCGATCTCCGGCTATGCCGCCGATCCCCCTTGTGGGGAGAGCTCCTAAATACTTCGTCCGGATGGGAAAGGTTTTTAATGTTTTTCTTGACGGTGCTGTACCTCCGTCAGGAGGCTGGAGAGCTATGGCAAGGAGCTGAAAAGCTTGCTTGATCAGGTCATTGGCAGAGGACTACAGTCAGTGTGCGCAGCACATACAGCACCTTCAAGGGTTTTTACGGTTTTTGTTCCATAATATTTTGTACGATTTGAATAGATTTGATAGATTTCTGGCCGCAGGCGACCCCAACCGGGAGTGCCCCTTCCGGGGCAGAAATCCCGCAAATCGGACCAAATCAAACAAATAATGGATTCTGTAAGATTTGAATAGATTTTGAATAATTTCCCGCTTTAGCGGCAATATATAAAGCCTGGCAGCCCAGCACCGCCTGGCCATTTTTTTAAAATTTTCTTTCAAATTTTGGCTCACTGGGAATTTCCCGTGTCTGTATTTGAACAAAAACCGAGACCCCTCCAAAAAGATTGGGACAATTATCTCCAGCGGGTCAGATAATAAAATGGTTTTTGTTTACAATCAATCAGCAGGCAAACACAGGGTTTTGCAGGTGAGCTGTTATTCTGCGCCGGAGGAAAGGTATATGGCGAGAAAGCGGTCGTACACACTGAATTTGCCCTTGGTTTCAATCAGGAGTTCTTTTTCGACCAGGGATTTGGCGGCGGCATGGATTGTGCTTGCAGCACCCAGATGATTGCGCGAAAGAAAGTTCTTGCTGTTGATTTCTGTAGCCTCGCCTTCCTTGGCTACAGCCTTTAGCAATTTCCGTTGTGCAGGAGTAATCAGGCGGAGGAGAGTCTGGAAGGTTGCTTCATTTTCGGAGGCAATCTCATGAAGAGTCTTTTCGATGATGCTATTGTCGAGAACGGTTGTACCGTTCTCATAGAGACGGTTGAGCAGAGCTTGGATGTACCATGTGTGGCCCATAAGTGAATCATAGGTATGAAAAAACGCCTGTGGGTCTAACTGCTGTTTATGTTTCCTTAACTTGGAGTCTGCAAATTTGCAGTATGCCTCAGCCCCAATACTGCCCAAATTCATCAGTTGAGTACTTTGGTAGAAAGGTCTGGAAGCTGATGTGAACATGTTCTCAAGCACGTGACGCTGACTGCCGGAAAAGATGAAATGGACATTGTTCAGATGTTGTATATGTGAGCGAAGCATGGCCTCTACTTGGGAATCTTCATATTCTGCCACCCTTTGGAATTCGTCAAAAGCCACGATGCATTGCCTGCCGGAATTTTCCATATACGTCAGAATTTCCTCAAGAGACCGCTCCGCATAGTTCGGTTGGATATCAAAGCTAACCCCCGGTTCACCGGTCTGGGGGTCAACGGTGAGCACCGGACGCAAGGATTTGAAGAAGGCTCCAACTGTTTTCAGAAAACGTGAACTTCCGGTGTCAAGTGTGCCAAGCACAGTCTTGGCGAGTTTGGCTACCAGTCCTGTAAGGCTGTCTGTCTGATAAAGATCCACCAGATAGCAGTGCTCTTGACCTTCCCGTTCCATGATGTGAAAAGCATGCCGTATCAATCCGGTCTTTCCCATACGGCGCGGACTTATCAGTGTTATATTCCTTCCGTTTCGGAGCGCGGAGACCAGTTTCTTTGTTTCCTCCTCACGGTCACAAAAATATTCGGGAGAGATATACCCGGACAGCAGGAATGGATTATGGGGTTTATTGAAGTTCTGTTTCATATCATATTACGAAAAGTTCGTTACGAATGTTTCGGAACGACAAGCGTTGTCCCTTTGATATTCCAGATACACCACATGTTTGAATCGGCTACGGGCAAATGCCAATACGCTGCTGGTTTTGCCACACTGCCTTACTCCCTTTACCACCAACGGTTTGTGCGAGGGATCTTCTATCCATGCCTTGAGCACGGTCTCTATCTTTCGTTTATACATAAAAACACATTTTCCACCCGAGTTTCGTGGGCATAGATACACATTTCCCCTGAAATAAAAGAATTTTCAGGAAGAAAAGTTTCATTTGGATCGATTTCCTTTCCGATTTTGCTGAAAATTCGCTATTTCCCGAGATTTTTGATTAAAGACGACTTTCTCGTAGATGGAAAACGAGGGCATCAGATGACAGGCGAACGACGGAATGAACAAAAGTGTGAATTGACACAGTTTTGTTCATTAGGACGTGAAAAAACGGACTGAAAATGTGTGGTATATAGGATAAAACTGGCTGTTTAATGAACAAAAGTGTGATTTTTCACGTTTTTGTTCAACGAATCAGGGGACGGTTCTCTGATCCGTTCAATCCGTTTAATCCGCAGAGCAGTCAGTTAAGAGAAGAATGGACTATGAAGAATGGGAAAGACCAAAGGCCCGAACAGCTTCCCGGTTTTCTTTTTCTGCCAGCAACGGTCTTATCTGGTTGCTATTTTGAGCGTTTCAGGTAGCGATTGGCAGAGAAATGTGTTTATTTTACGGAGAAAATAAAATTCTCCGTCCAAAATTGTCGTTTTTCTATTAAAATGCATGGGAACTCAGCCCCATGCTTTTTGATAGAAATGTACATTTATGCTACCGCAAATTTCCACACGAAGATGGAGATGACGGACAGAATAGCGGCAATGAGTCCTAACGTGCGGTGATTTTTCTTGTATTTGGACACTTTGGTCTCGGCTCCGGTAGCAGGGTCTTTGACTTTTTCTTTTGCCTTGAACACCATGAAGCCGATTATGAAGCCCAGGAAACCGCCTAATGCGGCAAAGATATAGGCTGCTATCAGCCAGCCGATGGCACTCTTCTCTTTATATAGAGGCTGGGGCGATTCCTGAAAATCATCTGCCAAAGGATACGTACTGGATAACTGATCCGGGGAGACAGGTCGTTCAAATGGTGGCATGGCATTGGTAGAGGAGGACGGAATGACCTGTGGGAAAAGGTAGTCCAATCCTCTGACATTTTTCACCTGGTCCCAATCCTTCATACCCTTGGTCCACACATAACTCTCTTTCGTTACGCCCAATGACGGTAGCTGTTCGGCTTCCACCGGTCCTTGACGCTGATTGTCTGCGCCTATGTAATAATACATGCTCATATGAATTGTTAATAGTTGGGGGTTTACGCATCGTTGCGCTGCAAAGATATATATTTTTCCCATCTGCGCCGAGATTCCGCAAGGAGTCCCAGTGTTTCGCTTTTTCAGAGAATTCAAACGGAAGGTTATCAACCATCACGTCTTCCAACGAAGCGGTGCCGATCTAAAAATAATAGGTCAGGCCAATCTGATGGATTCCGGATTCGAGATTGGATTTTTCCATATCCTTCCATTCAATAGTGTTGCCCAAAGGAATGCCGTAGCGGTAGCCCACTTCGAGGTGATTGAACAGCATGGCGCCGGCCCCGAGATTGAGTCTCCACAGCATGCGCTTGGTGGAGAAGCTGTCGTTCTCCCAGTCTGTCTTGAAATCGTTGCAAGCATAGTTCAACTGGGGGCCCAGGGCAATGTAGGGCGTGAGGATGTAGCCGATGGCTGGCAATGAAAGGTCGTAGCGCAGATTGAGGGGCACGGACACATAATAAATCTTATCCTTGGCTTCCAGCCCGTTGTCGGGATCGGTGATGGACACCTTCTCCATGGAGTAGGTCACTCCCAAATCGAGGCCTAGACCGACGACGGGCATCGAGATTTTGGTCTTCACACCGGCATACCAGCCATTCTCGTTGTCGGCTTTCCAGTGGTCGCCGCTGGGTTTGGTCACATTGATACCGCCGGTGAGTCCGAACCGCAATACTTTGGCCCGGGCCGGCATGACGGAGAGTACACAGAACAGCAGGAGGAGGGGAATGATTCGTTTCATAGGGGATGGATGGTTTATATTATTGTTTTTGTTGGGAGAAATAACGTTGGAGTCCGCGCCGTACGCTGGCGAGTCCGAATTCGCCGATGGGAAAGCCCTTCAGCGGTATCCATTCGAGCCCACCGATATCGTCGTTGGCCTGGGCAATGGGCCGTCCCTTGACGCGCACTTCGAAAAAGAGGTCGATGGTGCGGCACACGACACCGGAATAGGGATACCGGTTGGGCTGGGAGAAGAGGTAACGCAGGTCGCAGGGAGCAATTTCCAATCCGGATTCTTCGCGGATCTCGCGACACATGCCTTCCTCGGCAGTTTCGTCCAAATCGATGAATCCGCCCACGAGGTCGCGTGTACCTTTGGCGGGATCGTTCTGACGCCAACCTGTGAGCATTTCTCCCAGGTCGTTGACGATGACGGCGACGGTTGCTCCCCGCGGATTGGTATAATGGGTGAACCCGCAGGCTCCGCATTTTCGGGCATTGGGGCCGTGTTCCGCAAAAGCGCCGGCTCCGCAGATGGGGCAGAACCGGAATTTATAGAGGGGATGGTCGGGCTGCATCATAGTTTATTTGAGCAACTCTTTGAGACGGGCCGCAGCATAGGCGGAATAGGGGTCCTTCTCCTGGGCGGCAGATTTCCTGTACCACTCAATGGCTGTGTCGAGACTGCGGGGCACACCGTTGCCGTTTTCGTACATGCGTCCGACATTGAACTGTCCCTCGGCATCGTCCTGTTCGGCGGCTTTGAGATACCAGAACACGGCCTGGGCGTAGTCCAGTCCGTCGGTGAGGCCTTCTTCCCACATTGCGCCCATCATGACCATGGCCTGCAGGTCGTTGCCCTTGGCTGCTTTCTCGAACCACTCATAGGCTTCCTCGTAGTCCTGTTCTATGCCTTTGCCGTCATAGAAGCAGCGTCCTACACGTCTCTGGGCTGCGGGATGTCCTTGGTCAGCGGCTTTGCGGTACCACTCGTAGGCAATTTCGTCGGACCGGTCGACAACGCCGTCATACTGATAGATTCGGCCGAGCCAGTACTGAGCTTCGGCGTATCCCTGGCCGGCGGATTTTTTCCACCAGGCGAAAGCCTGAGCTTCATCGGAGGGTACACCCTTTCCGGAAGCGTAGCACATACCTACCTGCCACTGGGCTTCCTTGTCGCCGGTGTCGGCTTTGGCCTGCAGGGCTTCGCTCCAGGGGGTGAGGTTCTTCACTTCTTCGCCGCTGAGGGTGCTGACCGTAGTCTGAGCCGTGGCGCATGCGGAGGCGATAAAGGCAATCAGCGTCAATATGTGTTTCATTGTCAAATTATGATATTTATCAGTTATGCGCGGCAAAGATACAAATTATTTTTTTAATAACAAAATTTTCGCCTTTTTTTTTGCACTATCGGGCCTAAAGGAAGCATTTTATGGCTCAATTGTGACTTCTCCGCAAAGAGAGCGGTTCATTAATTGCCTCACAGCATCGGGGTCGTTGTGCTCGCCGAGCAGGAGCATTAGTTTGGTGACGGCACTCTCGACGGTGCTGTCGCGGCCGCTGATGACACCGGCCCGGAGAAGGCTGAGTCCCGGATCGTAGCGGTTCATCTCGACAGAGCCGTTGACACACTGGCTGATGTTGACGATGACAATGCCGCGATCGGCAGCCTGCCGGAGGGACTGGAGCAGCCAGTCGTTCTGGGGCGCGTTGCCGCTACCGAAGGTGCGCATAACGATGGCCTTGAGGCCGGGGATGGCGAAGAGCTGTCGTGCAATGGTCTCGCTGTAGCCGGGGAAGAGAGACATGACGATGACGTTGGCATCGAAACGGTAGCGGACCCTGAGGGGTCGGGAGGGGTCGCAGGAGAGGATGCGTTCGGGATGATAGTGGATATCGATGCCGGCCTCGGCGAGGGGAGGGTAGTTGAAACTCTCGAAGGCCGTGAACTGGTCGGCGCTGCGTTTGGTGGTGCGGTTGCCGCGATAGAGGCTGTTGTTGAAGTAAACACAGACCTCGGGCGCCATTGCACGTCCGTCGGGCCGACGGGTTGCCGCTATCTCAATGGCGGTGATGAGGTTCTCCTTGCCGTCGGTGCGGAGCTGTCCGACGGGCAGTTGGGAGCCGGTGAGGATGACGGGCTTGGACAGATTGCCGAGCATGAAGCTGAGGGCCGACGCGGTGTAGGACATCGTGTCGGTGCCGTGGAGGATGACAAATCCGTCGTAGCTGTCGTAGCGCTCCTCAATGATGGAAGCGATACGGGCCCATAGTCCGGGCGTCATGTTGGACGAGTCGACGGGGGGATTGAAGGCACAGGTGTCGATGTTGATGTCGAACTGTTTCAATTCGGGCAGATAGGTGAGAAGGGAGTCGAAGTTGACGGACTCGAGGGCACCTGTCAGCGGATTGCGTTTCATACCGATGGTTCCGCCGGTATAGATCAGCAATACGGTTGCCTGTTCGGTTTTCATATCAATGGGCTATAAAAAAGAAGAGGGGAGCCCCGCGTGGTGCGGGACTCCTCAATAAAAGGGGGATAATCGGATTACTTGTTGAGAACGGTCTTGCCGCCCTTGATGTAGAGACCGCGGCCTGCGTTGTTCACGCGGCGGCCCATCACGTCATAGACAGCATCCTCGGCACCGGCCTCGTTCAGTACTTCGACGATACCGTCGGCGGAACCGAATACGGAAGCTTCGCCCAAACCGCCCATTTCGTTGGCAGCGCGTACAGACCAGACAGCAGTCTTGTCGCTGATGGTGTATTCGGGCGTGGTGGTGAAGTCAACGACCTTGCCGTCCTTGCAAACAGCCCAGCAGAAGACGTAGTTGCTGTTGTCCCACTTGAGGGTGTTGCCCTCGACGGTGAGACCCGTAGGAGCGGAAGCCTGTTCGGTCATCGACTCGGGATCCCAGTTGTCGTCGCCGCCCAGGATGTTGGCTACCGTATATTCGGCTGCCTCGGCTGCGCTGAGCACGGGGTTGTTGCAATCGGTCTTGCCGCCGAATGTGGTCTTACGGCCGGAGAGGTCGATGACGGTACCGGTAGCGGTTACGGAGTTGTACTCGGCGAAGCGCTTGGGCCATCCGCCGCTCATCTCGTTCCAGCCTTCGGCAGAGGGCTGTACGTTCATCACGGTGTTGATGAAGATGGCGGTGGGAGTGCCGCTACCCCAGGGACGGCCAAGGGTGAAGTTGCCGTTGGTCACGTCGGGACGCTCGGCGTTGACTTCGCAGTTGAGGAAGACGTAGCCGTACTTTCTGGGGTTGGAGGGAGCGCAGAGGTAACCGCCGGTTTCGCACTGCATGAGGTTGACCTCCTTGTAAACGACGTCACCCTTGCCGCAGAGGTAGTCGGTGCGACCGCGGAGCATACCGCCTTCGAAGTAGTAACGGCCGTTGTCGTTGTTCGACAGGTAGGTGTCCTGATAGCCAAAGAGGGTTACGTCCTTGAAGACGTTCTTGTTGCCCTGGTCGGTGAGGGCGCAGTTGCGGCCCGTAGCGTCAGCCGTGTTGTTGGCGATGTAGAGATCCTGGAAGTAGAGGTTCTGGCCTGCCGCCGATATCTGGAATACATCGACGTTGCGGAGACCCTCGTTGGGACAGGCTTTGCCATATTCCTGACCACCGGTTACAGTGTTCTTGACGATGGTTTCGTCCATATCCTCACCGATGACGGAGATGTTGGGCGTCGTGATGTAGGTCTTCGGATCGAAGTTGGTGATACCTGCAGCGCTGGTCACGGTCTTGGTGGAATCCTGCGGGATGATGTAGGTGCCCTTCATAATGAAGATGCGGAAGCGCTTGGAGGTATCCTCACGCTTGGCGGCAGCCTCGAATGCCTGACGGATGGTACCGTCGGCGGGCACTACGAAGTCGTAGAGACCCTTGGTGACGTAGGGCTTCTCCTTGGTCGTGAAGGCGATGGTGATTGCCTCAGCCAGGTAGTTGTCGGTAAGGTCGGCAACAGAGTTGGCGGCCAGAGTGAACGTATAGTCCGTAGCGTAGTTGAGACCGGTGTATTCGAAGATTACGGTCTTGCCGCTGACGGAGCCGCTGAGGCTCTTGCCGTCGAGGGTGGCCACGGCCTTGCTGCCGAGTTTCACCTTCTCGTCGAACGTGAGGACAATCTTGCCGTTGGCCGAAGCGGTCTTGGAACCGGCTACGGGCACGGTGCTGACAAGCTTGGGTGCCTGGCCGTCGTCGATGAGCTTGGGCGAACCGGTGATGTAGATAGCGCCGAGCGAGATACCGTCGTTGGCAGAAGCCGTACCGTCGACATTCGAGGTCTTGTCGGACTTCCAGCGGATATAGACGGCAGCCTGGTTGTTGCATTCGGCGGGCAGCGTGAACTCCTGGTCGATCCAGTTCTTGACAGAGGGCAGTTCGAACTTGCCGATGGTAGTCCAGGTAGCGTCGTCGAGCGAATACTCTACAAGCTGGGTCTGGTAGGCATTGTAGTTGTAGGCCATTGCGGACTTCACCTTGATGTCGGTGAATGCGGAGGCGTTGATCTTGGTCTGCCAGTACCAGTTGCCGACATCGCCTTCCTTCGAACCGGTTCTCCAGTTGACAGCTGCGGGACGTCCTTCGTAACCGCCGTTGACGCGGCTCTTGTCAAGCCAGCCTGACGTTGTGCCGTCTTCTTGACGGAGCACAAGCTGATAGGCATCGTTGTCGTCGGCTGCGAAGTCGGCAACACGGCCGTTGCTGCCGCTCTGCCAGAAGTCCCAGACTACGATGTAGTCGGAAGCTGCGTAGTTGGCCGTGAGTTCGATGTTCTTGGAAACGTCGAACTTCTTCTCGCCGGAAGTTTCGCCGTCGCTCCATCCCGTGAAGGTGATGACGTCGTTCGAGTTAGCGGTGAGGGTGAGCTTGGTACCTTCCTCATACATCTTCTTCCCGTCCACTACGGTAGCTGCGGGCGACCATTCCACCATATAATCCTTGGCGGGAGCCTCTACGCTCACGGCTACGGAATAGGTGTTGATCTTCTCGAAGTTGGCCGTGAGCACGGTGTTGGCATCGAGGGTATAGGTGAACTTGGGTGCTTCGGAAACCACGCTGCCGTCTTCGGCCGTCCAGTTCAGGAACTTGTAGCCGAAGTTGCGGGTTGCGGTGAGCTGCACTTCAGTGCCCTCGTCATATTCGCCGCCTGCGGGATAGAGGCTGGTCGTACCGCCATCAGCCGTGTTGACTTTGGCTTCGAGAGTGTATTTGGTAACCTCGGCCTGCGTGCCGTTGACGGTACCGTTGATGATTACGTTGTTGATACCCACGGTCTTGGAAGTACCCAGGCTGTAAACATAAACAAAGAGGGAGAATCCTTCGGTGGTAGCGAGCGAGTCGGGCACGTCGAACGAGAAGCTGTTGCAGAAGCCGGGCTCGTCCTTCTTTGCATCGTCGTCGGTCGTCTTGTTGTTGCGCTGGGGAATAAGACCCGTGGCGAGTATGGTCTTCTTACCCTCGGCATTCTTCACCACGATGTCCATCATGCCGCCGTCGGTGCCGTAGCGTGCGATGTTGCCTGATACGTGGGTGGGAGTGAAGGTGAGACCCTTGTAGGGAACAGCCTTGAACTCAACGGCATCGGCATCGTTCTGGCCGGAAGCGCCGGCAATGGGCTTCACGGTTACGAAAGCCTCGTCGGCCCAGTTGGGCTTGGAGGGACTCTGCTCGTCGAGATCCTCACCGATGGCAACGGTCGTCAGGGTGAAGCCTCCGTCGGGAGTTACCGTTGCGGGAGCGGCTGCGGAAGAGTTCATTGCCCAGTTGATGGTGGCAGCCTCATTGCTGAAGGTCTTGCCTTGGGGTGTTTCCACGTAGGGGAGAACCACCTGGATGTAGCGGTAGTAGGAGCCGTCGCCGATCACCACGTCAACCGTTTCGGCATTGCCGCCGATGGTGTAGCTGATAACGGTGCCCTGGGCATAGTCCTTCTGGCCGTCGATGGTGGTTGTGGTGATGGTGGAGAAGGCCTCCATTGAAATGATGGCACCCTTGCAGG
>CAJOOX010000064.1 GCA_905236195.1 uncultured Bacteroidales bacterium | reverse complement strand
CCTCGTCATCGCCAGCGACCCCGATGCCGACCGTCTGGCCATCGTCTGCCGCAACGCCAAAGGCGAATGGGAGATTCTCAACGGCAACCAGACCTGCATGATGTTTGCATGGTACATCATCGCCAACAAGAAGAAGCTCGGCCAACTAAAAGGCAACGAATTCCTCGTGAAGACCATCGTCACCACAGAGCTGATTCGTCGCATTGCCGACAAGAACGGTGTGGAACTCTACGACGAGTTCACCGGCTTCAAGTGGATTGCCTACCGCATCCGCGTCAACGAAGGCAAGAAGAAATACATCGGCGGCGGCGAAGAGAGCTTCGGCTTCCTCCCCTACGACAAGGTACGCGACAAAGATTCACCGGCCTCTATCTGCCTCATCTGCGAAATCGCAGCTTGGGCCAAGGATAACGGCATGACCCTCTTCGAACTCCTCATGAACATCTACAAGGAGTACGGTTTCCAGAAGGAGAAAGCCGTGTCTGTTGTGAAGCCCGGCAAGAGCGGTGCCGACGAAATCAAGGCTATGATGGAGAACTTCCGCAAGAATCCTCCCACAGAACTCGCCGGCGAGAAGGTGGTTTGCGCCAAGGACTTCAAGACCAACAAGATGACCGATTGCAAGACCGGCAAGGTCAGCGACATCAATATGCCTGCAACCTCCAACGTACTCCAGTACTTCACCGAGGGCGGCATCAAGGTCAGTGTGCGTCCCTCCGGCACAGAGCCCAAGATCAAGTTCTACTGCGAAGTTCCCGCTTCGTTCGATCAGGGCTATGACGCAGCCAATGCTGCAGCCGACGCCAAGCTTGCCCAAATTTCGAAGAGCCTCGGCATCTGAACAACCGCGTCAGGCTTTGCCTGATGTAATCACAGTAAACATTCTTCTGTTTACTAACTATTTCGGGGTCCGACCAATGTGAATTGGCCGGGCCTTTTTATGTGGTAAACTGAACAAAAAGGGCGTTTCCGACATTCCATTATTTGTTTTTGGCATAAAAATTTGGTGATATCAATAAAAAACAGTATCTTTGCACCAAATTTATTATAAATAAATGATATGTACTCTTTGATCCGATATACATGCTTTCTCCTGGTTTGGCTTTGCGGAATGGAAGCTTCGTTTGCCCAAGCCAGGCTGAACCGCCTCGACATCGCTGTACAGATTCTCGACAACGGAGATGCACAGGTGACCGAGGTGCGCGACATGCATATTAACGACAACGGCACAGAACTCTATATCCCCATCGCCAACCTCAACGGCCGCACCATATCCAATCTGGGTGTAACGGACAACCTGTCGGACACGCCCTATACCTTCACCGCAGACTGGGACGTCGACTGGAGCCGGAGTCGGAAAGCCAACCGTTGCGGCATCGTCAACAAACGCGACGTCTATGAACTCTGCTGGGGATTGGGCGAAAGGGGCGACAAAACCTACACCACGGGTTACCGCATCCATAATCTCGTGCAGCGCTACGACACCTGCGACGGGTTCCTATGGATGTTTGTGAATCCCGGCATCCGTCCCCTGCCCCAGGAAGTCTCGCTCCGTATTCGCGCTTTCCGCAAAGATTCACTGGGCCGGACACTCCCCGTTATTTCGTCCGCCAACACCCGCATATGGGCTTTCGGATGTGATGGTGCAATAGGATTCGACAGCCTGGGCATCACGATGCAGTCCAACGCTGCTTTCGGCGAATCCAGCCGTCTCATCATGCTCTGCCAGTTCGAAAAGGGACTGTTCCAGCCCACTCAGGAAGGCCCCACCTCGTGGGAGACACTAAAAGAAGGGGCAATGGAAGGCAGCGACTATGGCAAGGAGGATTGGGCAGACCGCCTCATCGGAATCATTCTGATGGTCGGTATGGCGATAATGATTCTGCTCCCTGTTGCCGTTTATATTTACAGGCTGGTTCGCCGCAGGTTGGACGCCCATGCTATCAAAAAGGAAGCGACCTATTGGCGCGACCCCGTCTTCAAAGGCAGCCTGATGCAGACCAACGCCGGCTACAACTATCTGCACCTCTTCGCCTCCGACCACGACAATCTCCTCTCATCTTTTATCCTGAAGATGCTCTATCGGGGCGATCTCAAGATTGTAAAAATCACCGACCCGAAAGGCAAAACCGGTGAAGCGATTGCAGTGAATGCCACTGAACCCGAATCGGACGGAGATCCCGACTTCGATATCTACCTCCGGACTTGGAAGATATTCCGGGATGCAGCCGGCAGCGACCTGATTCTCCAAAACAAGGAGCTGAGCCAGTTTATGAGCCGGAAGGCCAACCTCAACCGGATGCTCAGTTACAAGAAAGCCATCTCCAAGTACGATGACCGGAACCATGCCTGGGTCAAGGAGCACTGGCAGGATATGGTCAGGCTGCAGGGTTATACCAACTTCCTCAAGGATTTTACACTTGTCGACGAACGCGAGATTCAGGAAGTGGCACTCTGGAAAGACTATCTTATTTATGCCACCCTGTTCGGCATGGGCAAGGAGGTGTTGAAGAAAATGAAACAAATCAACCCCGAATATCTCGAAATGGATACAGTTGCCCAGGCCCTTCAACAGACAGAAATCGTGCCCGTATTCTGCAACACCTTCCACCGGAGTTACAGCGGCATCACGCCCCCGATTGAGACACGTTCCAGCGGTGGCGGCGGTTCCATCAGTTTCGGCGGTGGCGGCGGATTCTCCGGCGGCGGATTCGGCGGAGGAATCAGGTAAAGGCCCTCTAAATTCCCCTTAGAGGGGGACGGGAGAGGGTCTCTAAAGTATAGAATAAACAAATATAAAATTATACACTATGACACCTATCATTATTATTGCCCTCGTGGTAATCCTCGGCTGGTACTTTGTTTCAACCCAGCGCGACCTCGTTTCCAAAGATGAGCTCTGCAAGAATGCAATGTCTCAGATTTCAGTACAATTGAACTCCCGTTGGGATGCCATCCTCGCCCTGGCCAAGATGGCGGCTCAGTATTCTCAGCACGAATCGGAAACCATCATCAAGGCTGTAGAGGCCCGTCGTGTCAACAACGTGACTACGGCTCGGGAGGCAGAAGTCCAGCAAGGCGAAATCAACAATCTCTGGTCGCGTCTGATGGCTGTGGCCGAGAGCTATCCCGATCTGAAAGCAGCCGACCTCTTCAAGGACGCCATGGGCGGTGTGAAACAGTATGAGGAAAACGTACGTCTGGCCCGCCAGGTATATAACGATACTGCCACCAAGATGAACCGTATCGTACGTCAGTTCCCCTCTTCTATTGTGGCCAGCATGCTCCATTTCAACGTTCAGGAATATCTCAAAATCGACGACGAAAAAAAGTCGCAGTACCCGAACCTCGACGAGGCTTTTAAGAAATAAATTCAGAACTATCCTATTACAAATTACAATGTCACTGGTAAAACCCTCCATTCCCAAAGGAACACGCGACTTTTCGACCATCGAGATGGCGAAGAGAAACTACATATTCAACACCATCAAGGACGTATATGCCCTGTATGGATTTCAGCAGATAGAAACACCTGCCATGGAGAATCTCTCCACCCTGATGGGCAAATATGGCGAAGAAGGCGACAAACTGCTCTTCAAAATCCTCAACTCAGGCAACTTCATGAACGGTGTTGCCGAAGACGATTTGGCTGACGGTGGCACCAATCGCCTAGCTGCCAAACTCTGCGAAAAAGGCCTCCGCTACGACCTCACCGTACCTTTCGCACGTTATGTAACGATGCACCGCGACGAGATTCCCTTCCCCTTCAAGCGCTACCAGATTCAGCCCGTATGGCGTGCCGACCGTCCGCAGAAGGGCCGCTATCGCGAGTTCTTCCAGTGTGATGCCGACGTGGTGGGATCGGATTCCCTCCTCAACGAAGTGGAGTTGATTCAGATTATCGACGAAGTATTCCATCGCTTCGGCATCCGTGTGGCCATCAAGATGAACAACCGCAAGATTCTGTCGGGCATGGCCGAGATTATCGGTGCGCCCGAACTGCTGGTGGACATCACGGTAGCCATTGACAAACTCGACAAGATCGGTCTCGAAAACGTGAATGCCGAACTTCGAGAAAAAGGTCTCGGCGAAGAGGCGCTCGCCCGTCTCCAGCCCATCCTCCTGCTCGAAGGTTCCAACGAAGCCAAGCTGCAGACTCTGAAGGAAGTACTTGCAACCTCCGAAACAGGTCTCAAGGGCATCGGGGAACTGAGTTACATCCTCAGCAAGGTGAACGGCCTGCGTGCCCGTCTGGATGTTGATCTGACCCTTGCCCGCGGTCTGAACTACTATACGGGGGCCATCTTCGAAGTCAAAGCTCTCGACACCGAAATGGGAAGCATCACAGGCGGCGGCCGCTACGACAACCTCACAGGAGTGTTCGGCATGCCCGGCGTTTCAGGCGTAGGTATTTCTTTCGGCGCCGACCGTATCTTTGATGTTCTCAACACCCTCGACCTCTACCCTGCCGATGCCCTGCTTTCTACCCAGGTGCTTTTCGTCACTTTCGGTCAGGCAGAACTGGATTATGCGCTTCCTCTGGCCAATGCGCTACGCCTGGCCGGTATCCGTACCGAAGTCTATCCTGAAGCCGGTGCCAAGATGAAAAAACAGATGAGTTATGCCAACCAGAAGAATATTCCCTGGGTTGCTGTCATCGGCGGTGACGAAATGGCGGCCGGCGAAGTCAGCCTCAAGAACATGATTACCGGCGAACAGACCAAAGTCAAAGCCGGCGAACTGGCAAGCAAGATTCAATAAAAGATGAAACGAGTACTCCTCCCTCTGGCAACCGCAGCCCTTCTGGCTGTAGGCTGTAGTGACAAACAAAACGAAATGAACAATCCGCTTCTTGCCGAATGGACCTTGCCATACGGTGCAGTTCCGTTCGATCAAATCAAAAACTCCGACTATATTCCTGCTCTCAAGGAAGCCATCCGCATGCACGATGCAGAGATTGATGCCATTGCGAACAGCAGTGAATCACCCACCTTTGCCAATACAATCGAGGCATACGAGGCTTCCGGACGTATGCTCGACCGTGTGGAAGGTATTTTCTTCAATCTCGTGGAATGCATGGCCGACGATGAAATGATGGCCCTTTCCGAGGAATTCCAGAATCTGGCCAGCGAGCATTCCAACAACGTCTCCCTCAACGAAGGACTCTTCCACCGTATCGAACAGGTTTGGGAAGAACAGGAGAAATACAACCTGACTCCCGAACAGCAGCGTCTCCTCAAAAAGATACGCAATGGTTTTGTACGCAGCGGTGCCCTCCTTGAAGGCGAAGCCCGTGAGGAGTTCCGCAAGGTTTCGACGGAACTGGACAGTCTGACACTCGCTTTCGGACAGAATACGCTCAAGGCTACCAACGCCTTCCGGCTCAACCTCACCGACAGCGCCGACGTGGCAGGTATTCCGGAATTTGTGCTCCAGGGCATGAAGGAAGATGCCGAGAAAGACGGCAACCAGGGTTGGACCGTGACGTTGAAGGCTCCCTCCTACGGCCCCTTCATGACCTATGCCGACCGACGCGATCTGCGCGAAAAAGTCTATAAGGCCTACAATACCCGCGCTGTCGGCGGAGAATTCGACAACACCTCCAATATTGTCAAGATTACATCCCTGCGTCTTCGTCTCGCCCAGCTTTTGGGCTACAAGAACTTTGCAGCCTATCAGCTCGAAAACAAAATGGCCCACAACGTACAGACGGTCGACGACTTCCTGGCCAAACTGCACAAAGCCTATATCGGTGCCGCCGAAAAGGACGTACGCGACGTAGAGAACTATGCCCGCCAGCAACTCAAAGATCCCGGCTTCTGTATCCAGCCCTGGGACTTCAGTTATTGGAACGAAAAACTCAAGACCGAGCGCTATGCCGTCAACGACGAGCTGCTGAAGCCATACTTCCCGATTGAAGCCGTCAAGAAGGGCGTATTCGGCCTGGCCAACCGCCTCTACGGTCTGACATTCACACCCAACGAAGAACTGCCCAAGTATCACCCGGAAGTGGTGATTTACGAGGTACGCGATGCCGAGGGCAAGTTCATGGGCCTGTTCTATGCTGACTTCTTCCCACGTGCCACCAAACGCGGCGGAGCCTGGATGACGGAATTCAAGGGCCAGTGGACCGAGCCGGACGGCACGGATTCACGTCCCCTGATATCCATCTGTACCAACTTCACCAAACCGACCTCAGACAAACCCTCGCTCCTCACTTTCGACGAGGTGGAGACCTTCCTCCACGAATTCGGGCATTCACTTCACGGCCTCCTTACCCAATGCCATTACTCTGCCTTGAGCGGTACGAACGTGGCTCACGACTTCGTGGAACTCTTCTCCCAGTTCAACGAGAATTTCGGTACGCAGAAGGAATTTCTCGACACCTTTGCGGCTCACTATGAGACGGACGAGAAGATTCCCCAGGAATACATCGACCGCATCCGCAAGGCCCAAAACTATCTGGCGGCCTACTATTGCGTGCGTCAGCTCTCCTTCGGCATGCTGGATATGAACTACCATACCATCACGGAGCCCATCCGTGTGGAGAACGATGATACCATTAAGACCATTTTGGATTTCGAACACACCTCCAACATCCCCACCCAGGTATTGCCTGCCGTTGACGGATGCGCCATGTGCACCAGCTTCACCCACCTTTTCTCAGGTGGCTACGCCGCAGGTTACTATGGCTACAAATGGTCCGAAGTGTTGGATGCCGACGCCTTCTCCGTTTTCCAGCAGGAAGGTATCTTCAATCCCGAACCTGCACGTCGTTTCAAGAAGATGCTGCAGAGCGGCGACACCGTCGATCCTGCCGCACTCTATCGGGAGTTCCGCAGCGGCGACTACACACTCGACGCAATCATGAAACGCGACGGCATCAGATAGATCCAACATAGCCCTCCTTGAAAGGAGGGAGTTTGTAGAGTGAATCCCATATTTAATAATCCTAAGATATGCTGACAGATATCTTTCTCATCGTCATTGGCCTGGCCCTGCTTATTGCAGGCGGCGATTATCTGGTCACCGGCTCTGTGGCAGTAGCCGAGCGGGCCAAACTCTCACACGCCGTCATCGGTCTCACCATCGTGGCCTTCGGCACGTCTGCGCCCGAACTGTTGGTATCCACCACCTCGATGCTTCAGGGCAGCAGCGGCATCGCCTTGGGAAACGTTCTGGGTTCCAACATCGCCAACATCGCCCTGATTCTGGGCATCACTGCCCTCATCCGCCCCGTTCCGGTCAAAATCAATACCCTCACCGTGGACGTTCCCTTCCTTCTGATATGTTCGGCGTTGCTCATCGTGGCTGCCGTTCCCGGCACCATCTGGCGGTGGGAAGGCATTGTTGCGGACCTGTTGCTGGTGGGATTTGTCGCAGGTCAGATTAAATACAGCAAGAACCATCCGTTTGAGACAGAACCTGAGCCCGAGGCGAAATCCGGCAAGCCCATGAATCTCTGGCTGGCCTTTCTCGTGATCATCCTTTCGTTGGCAGCACTTGCCTACGGCGCCGATTTCATTGTGGACGGAGCCTCCGGCATTGCACGCCGCATGGGTGTCAGCGAACGCGTCATCGGTCTCACCATTGTGGCTATCGGCACTTCCCTGCCCGAACTTTTTGCCTCGGTCATGGCAGCCCGCAAGGGCGAAACAGATATGGCCATCGGCAATGTGATAGGTTCCAATATCTTCAACATCCTCGCTGTCCTGGGCATCACGGCCACCGTCTCGCCCATTACCGGCACCATGGACGGCTTCTTTACGGATTATGTCTGGATGATGATTGTTACTTCGGCAATCTGGCTCTTCCTGCGCACAGGGTTCCGGCTCACCCGGCTGGAAGGCATCGCACTCACCGGCTTCTATATTCTTTATATTGTCGTTACGCTTTTTCCCAATTCAATTGCCATTCTGAGATGATGGACAAACAGGCCCTTCGCAGAGAAATCAAGGCGCACATCGATGCCCTTACAACGACGGAGAAACTCTCTATCTCTCTCCGCCTGTGCCTGCGTGTGAGCCGGATGCCCCTGTGGAAGGATGCCAAGACCGTACTCCTCTATCTGGCCTTGCCCGATGAGGTGGAAACGGATCCGCTGCTCAAGATTGCGGTGGATGCCGGCAAACGGGTGGTACTGCCCGTCGTAGTAGGCGAAGAACTGCGGCTACGTTACTACGAGCCGCAACATCTGGCCCGTTCTCGCTATGGCATTCTGGAGCCTACTGCCCAAGCCGAGGAGGTTCTCTCTCCCGCAATGATTGATTTTGCGTTGATTCCGGGCCGGGCCTTTACCCGGAAAGGCTATCGTATGGGACGCGGAAGAGGCTACTACGACAGACTGCTCCCCCGTCTCTCCTGCCCGTCCTATGGCATCTGTTTCTTCTGTCAGGTGGTTGAAGACCTGCCCCTTGACCCCTGGGACAAAAAACTTGACGGGGTAATCTTTTAACAACTTCGCTTTATGGAAACTAACAATTCTGTCCGTATCACAGACATCGAAATCCACGGCATGTGGGGTGATACAAACGTCATTTGGAACAATGTCCGGCCTGACTTCAACATCGTAGTCGGGCAGAACGGATTTGGTAAATCCACCATTCTGAACATCCTGCGCAATGTGCTCCAGAAGAACGAGAAAGAACTGCGTTCCTTCAAAATCACAGCCCATATCCTGACCACGGCCGGTGTGATGGATTTTGACGGCAAGACCGTCTCCCAGAAACCTGCGTTCGGTGGGTTCCCCGGACAGTCCAGTTTCCAATATGTCAATACTTTCGACGTGCCGGCCTCCAAGAAAAGTACGCTCTCACAACTCGGCCTCACGCTCGATGCCGTCCTCTATCAGCGGTCCGACGATGTCTATTCCTTCTCGGACTACCGCCTGGGCATGCTCAAAGACCTCTCGACAGCCGTCCAGAAACAACAGCGCATCAATGCGCTTTTCGAAATGATTGACGGTCTGTTCGAGGGTACGGGCAAGAAAATTTCCATCGATGACAAACAGCGCATCGTCTTCCTCAAGCCCAACCCCAAAAACAAACGCAACGGAGGTAATGACATCATCCCCATCGAACGTCTTTCGGCCGGTGAGAAACAGATTCTGGTACTGCTCTTCACCCTCTTCCTGATGGAGAACAAACCTGCGGTGCTCCTGCTTGACGAACCTGAGATTTCGCTCCACATCGAATGGCAGGACAAACTGCTGAGCCTTTTCCGCAATCTGAATCCCAACTGCCAGATTATCCTGACGACCCACTCCCCCAACATCTTTGCCGACGGGTGGAGCGACAATCTGGTCTTCATTTCCGATATTGTGGAACAGGTAGCATCTGAGTAAACCCTTCCCTCCCCCATTATTGTCTGATTATGAACCTTTCCCCACGCCCCTACAAAACCGACGAGGAGAAACACCGTTTCTTCGAACTTGCAGCCAAACGCTACAAGGCGGAGTGCCGGCTCTATGGCGTGCAGGCAATGATTCATATCGAAAACAAAAACGACGAGGTCTTCTGGGGCAAGATTCTCCACCGGGCCTGTCCCGGCTTCCGTTTCCGTTTCATTGCTGCGTCCAGGTCTGTCAACGGCAATATGACGGCAGGCTGTTCGCAAGCCATGAACTACAAACCGTTCCTCGACGAACATTTCTGGATTGCCATCGATTCAGACTACCGCCGCATCCAGGCGGAACCTGACATCGATGCTGCCCACTTCATCCTGCAGACCTACTCCTATTCTTTCGAGAATCATTTCTGCTGGCCTGCAAATCTCCAGCGGGCTCTGCTGGAAGCCACGGGGCAAGGGAAACGTTATTTCGATTTCGAGGATTTCATCAGCCGCTATTCCCATGCCGTCTGGCCCGTTTTCCTGTGGCTGTCCCACATGGACCGTACGGCCCCCGAGCTCTTCTCACGCAATCTCTTCCACCGCCAGCTGGCGCTGCCTGTCAACGGACGCTTCCTCGAACGCAACGGCGATGCTACGCTTGACCTGCTCGAGGAACGTTGTAAAAAACTCTGCAAGCACTTCGACCGTAAATTTCCCAATACCGACCTTTCGGCCGAAAAGGATTACTTGGAAAGGCTGCACATCACCCGCGACAACGCCTTCCTCTTTGTGCGCGGCCATCAGCTTTACGACTGTGTCGTCCTCATGGGCGAACAGATGCAACGGCGTGTCCGTAAATCCAAACGCTACAAAACCGCACGCGGGGTGTCCGACAAGTCATTCGAGTCGCACCTCCTGCGCCAGCTATGCTTCGGCAATTATCCCGAGATTGACTGGATTATCGAGGATATTCATCAGATTCTCGGGATCCGGGAACCTGAACCCTCCCCCGAACAGAATACAGAAACTACATAAACTCTAAACTTCGAACTGTCTCTAAACTCTTAACACTAAACTCTAAACTAACAAATCCGATATGGGTAAAGAAATCGAACGTAAGTTCATTGCTAAAAGCATGGATTACTCACGTCTTGGTGCCGGCAAACTCTACCACCAGGGCTACATCCCCACACGCAATGGCATGACCGTACGCGTCCGCATTGCCGGCGACAAAGGCTACCTCACGCTCAAGGACCGCGTGGTGGGTTTCTCGCGCAACGAATTTGAATATGAAATCCCTCTCGACGACGCACGCCAGATGCTCCAGCTGCTCTGCGAACCCCGCCAGATTGAGAAAATACGCTATCGCATTCCCACGTCTCAGCCGGGTTTGGTCTGGGAAGTGGACGAGTTCCTTGGAGATAACCAGGGCCTGATCCTGGCCGAGATGGAAGTGCCTTCAGAGGAGACACTCTTCGACCTGCCCGACTGGATTGAGCGCGAGGTGACTGGCAACCACGGCTACAACAACAATGCCCTGGCCGCCCACCCATATAAAGAATGGACCACCGACGAGAAGGCAAATGGTCCAATCCTGAAATAGAATCAATCAAATATTCCAAAATGCAATATATGATTAGCAAAAAGACACCTTCTGAGGACAGAAATTGAAAATCTTGGGAATTTTTCATTGAAAATCTTGGGAATTTTCATATCTTTGCATCAGAAATTGCAAAAAGTATGTACTACAGAAGACTTATAGAGGATCGAATTGCGCTGATGTTAAAGACCTCGGGTGCAGTACTTGTGGCAGGACCCAAATTCTGTGGGAAAACCACTACGTGTATGTTATTTCAGAAAAGTTTTGTTAAACTGAATACAAAGCAGTCTATCACCATGGCCCGGATGGATGCCAAAGGCATCCTTGCCGGCGAAAAACCCAGATTGATAGACGAGTGGCAAAAAGCACCCGACATTTGGAACCAGGTGAAAGATGACCTGGACTTCGAATACGAGTTTGGCAAATACATTCTCACTGGCAGCAGTACTCCTGCGGATAAAACCGAAGTGCACCATAGCGGAGCCGGAAGAATAGCCCCACTGCTGATGCGTCCCATGACACTATGGGAATCAGGGGAATCTAAAGGGACGGTCTCGCTGATTGATTTGTTCGATGGAGGCAGTAATTTTCCGTGGGAACCGAATTCGGATTTCACGCTTGACGATGTAGCTTTCCTCATATGCAGAGGAGGATGGCCTATTGCAGTCCTGGCTCCAAGAGAAATCGCATTGGAAATTACCAAAAATTATTATAACGGCCTTTTTGTATTTGAAGACAATGAAAATGAGCGTTTCAGAAATAAAAGACCGGAAGTGCTGAGGATGATATTACGCAGCTACGCAAGAAATATTTCGTCTGAGGCAGCTGTTTCCACTATTATTTCTGACATACGGCAGAGCAATGAGCGCACAATGGACGTGAAGACATACGAGGATTATACGGAAGCTCTGAAAGACTTGTTTATTATTGAAGACATGGAGGCATGGAGTCCGAACATCCGATCCAAGACAAGTATCAGGAGCACCCCGACACGGCATTTTACGGATACTTCAATAGCTTGCCGTAGTTTGGGCATCAGCCCTCGCGACCTAACGAATGACCTCGAAAGTTTCGGACTGTTCTTCGAAGACTTTGCTGTGCGCGATTTAAGAGTTTATGCCAACAGTCTTGGAGGTTCAGTGCGTCATTATCGGGATAACGCAGGCCTTGAATGCGATGCGGTGATTCACCTGGAAGACGGCCGCTGGGGTGGTGTGGAAATCAAATTGGGTGGTGACAAACTCATCGAAGATGGAGCTGCCTCGCTGAAAAAACTTCAAAAAAAGATAGCGGATAAGAGCGATGTAAATGCTCCGTCTTTCCTCTTGGTGCTGACCGCCGTAGGTGGTGCGTATAAAAGAGAAGACGGTGTATTCGTTGCTCCCATCAACCTTTTGAAGCCATAATTCCTATTTCTGAATTAAATTTCTCGGACAAAAATCAGTTTCTCGGACAAAGTGGCATACGGGTAATTGAAAAAGAAGGGTAAAGAATGTACTTCGTCACTCCCTTCTGATAATAACCGAAGTTGTATGAGACGGAAAGCTTAGACAATAAATGTTTGCGAATTTTGTATGACCTGTAGTGTGACAAAATACCGAGAAAAGAATTAACCATACTACGGAACTTAGT
>CAJOOX010000063.1 GCA_905236195.1 uncultured Bacteroidales bacterium | reverse complement strand
GGGCTCATCGTTACGGGTAGAGAGGGCATGCATGGCATTGAAACCACCAACCCCCGTCTCACAGATAGCTGCCTCGGCACCACCCGTTACCATGATGTTGGCCTTGCCCAGACGCAACAGGTTGAAGGCATCAATCATGCCGTTGTTGGACGAAGCGCAAGCCGACACGGTACCGTAGTTGGGGCCATGGAACCCGTAGGTGATGGAAATCTGACCGGCAGCGATGTCGGCAATCATCTTGGGGATGAAGAAGGGGTTGAAATGAGGGCCGCCTTCTTCTGTGTATCCGCCCACTTCCTCCTGGAAGGTCTGGATGCCGCCGATACCGGCACTGAAGATTACGCCAACGCGGTTCTTATCCTCGGTTTCGAGGTTGATTTTAGCATCCTCGATGGCCTGCTGGGCAGCCACCATGGCGAACTGGGCATAGCGGTCCAGTTTGCGGGCTTCCTTACGGTCGAAATGTTCGTTGGGGTCAAAGCCTTTCACCTCACAGGCGAAATGGGTTTTGAACTTCTCAGCATTAAATAAGGTGATGGGAGCGCAACCGCTCTTGCCTGCTGCAATATTTTTCCAAGTGTCATCAACGTTATTGCCAAGAGGCGTGATAGCGCCGAGACCTGTAACTACTACTCTTTTGAGTTCCATAATTTTGAAATTTTTGATCAGAAATAAAAAAATCCCGAGCGACGTCGCAGGGGGATTTGCCCATCTACGACTCAACGTAGCCTGCGTATTCGCTCGGAATGATGTCCTCAACAGAACTCCATATCTATATAAATAAGGAGTCCGGCGGGGAATCGTTTTTTTTACTTATTGTTCTCGATGTAAGCTACAGCGTCACCTACAGTAGCGATCTTCTCAGCCTGGTCATCGGGAATGGTGATACCGAATTCCTTCTCGAACTCCATGATGAGCTCAACGGTGTCGAGTGAGTCAGCGCCAAGATCATTAGTGAAAGAAGCCTCAAGGGTAACCTCAGATTCTTCAACGCCCAACTTTTCAACGATAATCTCTTTTACTTTAGATTCGATTTCTGACATAATTCTAAAATTTTATGGGTTAATATTAATGTTCTAAGAAAAATAATCACGGAATTTTGTCCAAATTTTAAGATTTGTCTCTTCTTTCGCCGTTAATTCAGAAATTTTTCTTTACCTTTGCGGCGCGAAACTGACATTTCTGTGTTTTTTGAGACCAAATTTCACGATTTCATGCTGCAAAGTAACACAAAATTCTCCATCTATTGAAACATTTTGGGGAGAAAGTTAAGTTTTCTGCACAAAATAAATTCAAATGGGCAAAAATCATCGTAAAATCAATGAAAAAAATAGCTATCTTTGCGTCCGGTTCGGGCACGAATGCCGAGAACATTACAACCTATTTCAAAGGAAATTCCGAGGTTGAAATCTCCCTCATTATCTGCAACAAGCCAGAGGCCTATGTACTCGAAAGAGCCCGACAGCTGGGCATCCCATCCGAGGTGATTGCAGGCGCTGATATGAAAGACGAGGCGAAGGTGATGCAGATTCTTCGCAACTTTAACATCGACTTCATAGTGCTGGCCGGCTATCTGGTGCGCATTCCCTCTTACCTCATTGCCGCCTACCCGCGTGCTATCGTCAACATTCACCCCTCTCTTTTGCCGCTCCACGGAGGCAAAGGCATGTATGGGGAGCGGGTTCACGAGGACGTTCTACGCTGCGGTGAAAAAGAGAGCGGCATCACGGTTCACTATGTCAACGAAGAACTCGACTCGGGAGCCACCATTTTCCAGGCGAAGTGTCCCGTTCTGCCCGACGACACACCCCATTCTTTGGCAGCCCGGGTGCATGAACTCGAGTACACCCACTACCCAAGGGTAATCGCCGAAACGATTGCCAAATTGTAAAATAAGAAGCAAATTCTGCATAAAAAACTCATAATAATGTCAGAATTTGCCTCTTTTTGCGAAAAATATGTAAATTTCTTGCTTTTTCTTTCTGTAATTTGCAAAAAAGCTGTATCTTTGCAACACTTTTTTCGAAAACATCGTCAAACAATGAAGAGTAAAAAAGAAAGGATTACCCATATTCGCGAGGTAATCCACAACAGCAAAATCGACAGTCAGGAGGAACTTCTCAAAGCCCTTTCTGCCCGAGGCATCAAAGTGACCCAAGCCACCCTGAGCCGTGACTTGAAACAGATGCAGATTGTCAAAGTCGCCATGCGCGACGGCGGCTACATCTACATGATGCCTGAGGATGCAGCCAGTAGCAACGAGAAGCCCGGAAGTCTCCTCATCCCCAAGATTCCGCATATTCTCAGCATCGAAAACTCGAGTGTCATGATTGTCATCCGCACCACGACCGGCTATGCGTCGGGAGTGGCAGCCGACCTTGACGCCGCTGCGCTCCCCAGCGTAATGGCAACCCTGGCCGGAGATGATACTGTGCTCGTAATTCCGCGCGGCGGCTATACGATGGCACAGGTTGTCGATGAACTGGTAGACCTGCTCACCCAGCTCAACAACCAGAGCAAGTACGGATTCCGGCATTAAGGCAAACACCGTCTGTTTTTGCTCTTTTAAACAAACATTTTTAAAAGCAAGTACATTTATTAAACATCATGGATTCAGAAGTTGAAAAGAAGCCGGAGATCAAAATCTATATCGCCGGAAAGCAACATATCCACTATGTTCAGGAAATTCTGGACGTCATTGAAGAATCCTCCAAAGCACGCGGCACAGGTATTGCCCGCCGTTCTCCCGATTACGTAGCACAGAAGATGATTGAGGGCAAAGCTATTATTGCCCTTTGCGGCACCGATTTTGCCGGATTCTGCTACATCGAGTCATGGAGCAACAAACAGTTCGTCGTAAATTCCGGTCTGATTGTCAAACCCAAATACCGAGGTCTCGGTCTTGCGTCCCGTATCAAACGTTTCTCGTTCTGCTATTCGCGACGCATCTTCCCTCAGGCCAAGCTCTTCGGCATCACGTCGGGCGCTGCAGTTCTCAAAATCAACAACGAACTGGGCTACCGTCCCGTCACATTTGAAGAACTCACCGACGACATGGCCTTCTGGCGCGGATGTCAGAGCTGCGTAAATTATGACGTTCTCACCCGCACTAATTTCAAGCGTTGCATCTGTACCGCAATGCTTTATGACCCCAAAGAACATCCTAACGAGAAACTCGAAGATTTAGATAAAATTTAATATATGGCAAAGAAAGTAGTTGTCGCCTACAGTGGCGGCTTGGATACAAGTTATACGGTAATGTACCTCGCCAAGGAAAAGGGGTACGAAGTTCACGCAGCCTGCGCCAACACGGGCGGCTTCAGTGCTGAACAGTTGAAAACGAACGAAGAGAACGCCTACAAGCTGGGTGCTACAAAATATGTGACGCTTGACGTTACTCAGGAGTATTATGCCAAGAGTCTGAAATACATGATTTTCGGCAACGTGCTCCGCAACAACTGCTACCCCATCTCGGTTTCCAGCGAACGAATCTTCCAAGCCATCGCCATCGCCCGCTATGCCAAAGAGATTGGTGCCGATGCCATCGCCCATGGTTCGACGGGTGCCGGCAATGACCAGATACGCTTCGACATGACGTTCCTCGTGATGGCTCCCGGTGTTGAAATCATCACCCTCACCCGCGACAAATCGCTGACACGCAAGGAGGAGGTCGATTACCTCAACGCCCACGGATACTTTGCCGATTTCACGAAACTCAAATATTCGTACAATGTAGGCATCTGGGGTACATCCATCTGCGGCGGCGAGTTGCTTGACCCCACCCAGGGTCTGCCCGAGGAGGCTTATCTCAAGCATGTTACCGCCCAAGAGCCCACCTCCGAACTCAAAATCAAATTCGAAAAGGGCGAGATTGTGGAAGTCAACGGCGTTCACTATGACGACAAGATTGCGGCCATCCAGAAGATTGAAGAAATCGGTGCCAGCTACGCTATCGGCCGTGACTGCAACGTGGGCGATACCATCATCGGCATCAAGGGCCGCGTAGGTTTTGAGGCCGCGGCTCCGAAACTCATCATCGAGGCGCATCGTCTGCTCGAGAAATCCACACTCTCCAAGTGGCAACAGTACTGGAAGGATCAGGTGGCCAACTGGTACGGCATGTTCCTACACGAGAGCCAGTATCTCGAACCCGTCATGCCCGATATCGAAGCGATGCTCACCTCGTCGCAGCGGAACGTCAACGGTACCGCCATTCTTCAACTCCGTCCCTACGGCTTCCAGACCGTCGGTGTCGATAGCGACGATGATCTCACCAAGTCGAAATTGGGCGAATACGGCGAAATGCAGCGCGGCTGGACTGCCGAAGAGGCCAAAGGGTTTATCAAGGTTTCCTCTACGCCCCTGCGCGTTTACTATGGTGCTCATCCCGACGAAGAAAGATAAACAATGGAAAAGAAATTCTATCTTTCGAACTCCGACAAGAAGGTTGCCGGTGTATGCGGCGGCATCGCCGAGTATTTCGGCATAGATTCCCTGCTGGTGAGAGTGGCATTCCTCATCCTGATTTTCGGATTCGGAACGGGGCTGCTCGCCTACATCCTGCTCTGGCTCCTCGCCCCTAAAAGGTAAGTAAATCGTATAATAGTCAAATTGTCAAATATGATACGTGTTGGAATCATCGGTGGCGCGGGATATACGGCAGGCGAACTGCTGCGCATCCTCGTCAACCACCCCGAAGTGGAGATTGCGTTTGTCAACTCCCAGTCGAATGCCGGCAATCCTGTCTGGCAGGTACACAGCGGTCTGATAGGCGATACGGACTTGAAGTTCACCGACCAGCTGCCCTTCAATGATATCGACGTGCTCTTCTTCTGCACGGCTCACGGCGACAGCCTCAAATTCATGGAGGCTCATGGCAGCGAAATTCCCGAGAACTGCCGCATCGTCGATTTGGCTCAGGATTTCCGTCTGGCCGGCAACCACGATTTCATCTACGGCCTGCCTGAGTTTCAGCGTCATCGCATCTCGGGAGCCTGTCATGTAGCCAATCCCGGCTGTTTCGCCACCTGCATACAGCTGGCACTGCTTCCCGCTTTTGCCAACGGACTCGTTTCCGACGATGTTCACGTCAACGGCATCACGGGTTCGACAGGCGCCGGTGTCAAGCCTTCGGCAACAACCCATTTCTCGTGGCGTTCCGACAACATTTCCATCTATAAGACTTTCCGTCACCAGCATCTGCTCGAAATCAACGAGACGCTCCACAAACTCGAGACCGACTACTCCGGCCGTCTTCTCTTTGTACCCCAGCGCGGCTGCTTTGCCCGCGGCATCTTTGTGACCGCCTACACGCGCTGCGATGCTTCTCTCGAAGAGGTTCAGGAGGTTTACAGCAACTACTACTCCGATGCTGTCTTCACGCATGTTGTCTCGTCGGCGCCCGACATGAAACAGATTGTCGGCACCAACAAGGCACTCGTCTATGTCGATAAATTCGAAGACCAGCTCCTCATGGTTTCCACCATCGACAACCTCCTCAAGGGTGCTGCGGGACAGGCTGTGCAGAACATGAATCTCATGTTCGGACTTCCCGAAGACACCGGACTCCGTCTCAAACCCATAGGCTTTTAATTTATGAAACTATTCGACGTATATCCCCTTTTCGACATAACGGTCAATCATGGTAAAGGCACCCGAGTGTTCGACGAAAAGGGCACAGAATATCTGGACCTCTACGGCGGACACGCCGTAATCTCCATCGGCCATTCCCATCCCCGCTATCTGCAGGCGATGCAGGAACAGGCTGCCAAACTCGTATTCTACAGTAATTCGGTCAAGAATCCGCTTCAGGTACGCCTGGCCGAGAAGCTGGGAAAGATTTCCGGCTATGACGACTATCAGCTCTTCCTCATCAACTCGGGAGCAGAAGCCAACGAGAACGCGCTGAAACTGGCATCTTTTGCAACTGGCAAGAAAAAAGTCATCGCATTCTCCCACGCCTTTCACGGACGCACCTCGGGTGCGGTACGTGTGACCGACAATCCCAAGATCCAGGCACCCTTCAATCTCTCGACACCTGTCACCTTCCTGCCCCTCAACGACATTGAGGCAGTACGTCGCGAACTCTCCGGCGGCGATGTGGCAGCTGTCATCATCGAGGGTATCTCGGGTGTCGGAGGCATCCACATTCCGGACACTACATTTATGCAGCAGCTCCAGACTGAGACGCACAAGGCCGGCGCAAAACTTATCCTCGACGAGATTCAGTCAGGCTACGGACGCAGCGGCAAATTCTTTGCCCACCAGTACTACGGCATCCGCCCCGACCTCATCACGGTGGCCAAAGGTATCGCCAACGGCTATCCCTTTGCCGGCGTCCTTATCTCGCCCGACTTCACTCCGGTCTATGGACAGTTGGGTACCACCTTCGGCGGCAACCATCTCGGCTGTGCTCTGGCATGCACAGTACTTGACATCATCCGGGACGAAAACCTTGTGGAGAATGCCGCTCGCATGGGCGAATATCTCATGCAGGGTCTCAAGGGGATGAATATTCCCGGCCTCAAGGAGCTGCGTGGCCGCGGTCTGATGATAGGCATCGAGTTCGAGGGTTCCATGAAGGAAATCCGTCAGCGCCTGCTCTACGAACAGCACGTCTTCACAGGAGCTGCCGGCACTTCTACGCTCAGGCTCCTTCCCCCGCTCTGTCTCACCCAGGCCGATTGCGACCTCTTCCTCGACAGATTCAACAAGGCCTTGCATTGATGCAGGGCCTTTTTACTATCAACTGCAATGCACAAACAGATTCTGCGACTGGCTGTTCCCGCCATCCTCACCAACATCACCGTTCCCCTGCTCGGTATCGTCGATTTGGCGATAGCCGGCCATACGCCCTCTGCCCACGGAGCGGCGGCAGTGCTGGGTGCTGTCAGTGTAGGCGGCCTCATCTTCAACATGGTCTATTGGATCTTCAACTTCCTGCGCATCTCGTCGTCCGGACTCACGGCACAGGCCTATGGCGCTGGCAATCCTGCAGCCCAGCGCCAGGTGCTCCGTTTGGGCGTACGCATCGGGCTTGTAGCGGGAACGTTGATCCTACTGCTCCAATGGCCCATTCTGGAGATAGCGCACGTCCTTATCGCGCCGTCCGACGAAGTTTGGCAGATGGCTTCCTCCTATTATAATATACGCGTGTGGGGCGCTCCGGCGGTGTTGTGTCTCTTTGCCGTCAACGGCTGGCTCATCGGCATGCAGAACACGCTCTATCCCATGTGGCTTGCCATTTTCCAGAACCTTACCAATATCTTCCTTTCTGCCGCATTCGTTTTCGGGTTCGGAATGGGCATTGAGGGCATTGCTCTCGGCACGCTGCTCTCCCAATGGCTGGGGCTGTTGTTCATCGTGGTGCTGATGATTCGAAAATACAGGTTCGTGTTCCAAAAGGCAGAAACAACCGCTCCGGCACTCCCGCTCTCGCACTACTTTAAGACCAATCTGGATATCTTCTTCCGCATGCTGCTCATGATTGTGGTTACCTGTTCGGTTACCGCCATAGGAGCACGGCTGGGAGACACGCTGCTGGCTGTCAACACGCTGCTGATGCAGTTCTTCACCCTCTTCAGCTACTTCTCCGATGGTTTTGCGGCTGCCGGAGAAGCGCTTAGCGGACGTTTCTACGGCGCACGTCGGCCTGACCTTCTCCGCACGGCGGTAAGGCAGCTGTTCCTATGGGCCTTCCTCATCGCGGTTGTCTTCACGGCTATTTACGCTTTTGGGGGAATGCCTCTATTGGGGCTCCTCACCGACGATGTCTCGCTGCTTCCCGCCGTCAGCACCTATCTTCCCTGGGGCATAGTCATTCCGCTGGCCTCATTTGCGACCTTCGCCTGGGACGGCATCTACATCGGACTGACAGCCACACGCCAGATGCTGTGGAGTATTGTGTGGGCCACCCTCCTCTTCTTCGCAGTCTTTTTCCTCCCCGTGGCCGTAGAAATCTTCTATCCGGTCACATACCTGACTCTCAACTCTCAACTCTCAACTCTGAACTCCCAACTCTACTCCGACACCAACCACCGTCTCTGGCTCGCCTTCCTCATCTATCTCCTCACCCGCAGCATCGCCCAGACCCTGATGGCTCCGCGACTGTTACGCATACCGCTCTCTCCTCCCTGACCTCCG
>CAJOOX010000062.1 GCA_905236195.1 uncultured Bacteroidales bacterium | reverse complement strand
CGTCGTTCCATACAAATTTGGGCACTCGCAGCAGGGGCACCACGGGCGATGTCCACTGACGGAACTCCTCGGGTGTGGTGTAGCCTTTGTTCTCGAAGAACACGTTCAGCACACCCTCCAGAGCCGTGCCCTGTCCGGAATAGTCGTTGATGGCAAGCATCTGGTAACCGCTGTAGGGAGCAGTGCGCAGTAGTTTCTCGATTTCATATTTGTAGCAGACGGTCTGCAGACGGCCCGAGGCATAGAGGAATTTCCCAGCCAGTTCCGACATGTCGTTCTTGGCCAGCATGTCCTTGAAGATGCCGAAATTCCTGGGCTCCATAACGCCGGTATAGCGTTCCATCTCCCTGAAGTCCGGGAAGACGCACCACTGTCCCAGCTCGTGACAGATGAAGGGCTGACGCAGGGTGTCCAGTTTGGCGGTGAAGTCGTCCGTCGTGCCGGGCTGACGCCGCCAGTCGAGACCGCGTGCGCCGGCCTTCACGTGATACTGGTTGGCGGGTTGCCAGGCCCAGCCTCCGCCCACCGAGAAGCCCGTATAGAGACGCCTCGGGTCGGCCTGCTGCCAATACTGCACGAAGGCCGAGGCCCAGGGCACCCAATTGCCGCGGGGTTCGTTGCCCGCACTCAGAAACGTGAACGACGGGTGGTTGCCGTATTCGCGGGTGATGCGTTTCGTCTCGTTCATCAGGAACGTGTCGATGGGTTCCTTGCGGCCCAGCGAGACTCCGTGGTTGGGCCACGACGGACCCTCGGGCTGCAGGTAGAAGCCCACCTCGTCGGCAGCCACAAAGGCGGCCTCGGGCGGACAGTAGGAATGGAAACGCATGTGGTTCAGTCCCCACTCGCGGCAGATGCGGAACACCCTCTTCCACGAGGCGGTGTCCATCGGGGCATAGCCCGTCAGCGGGAAGTCGCAGTTCTCCACGGTGCCGCGCAGCAGCGTCTTCCTTCCGTTCACAAAGAGCGAGTCGCCGCGGGCGCTCACTTCCCGCATTCCGAAGGTGGTTTCCTTCTGGGCCAGCACCTTCTGCGACTTGGAGTCGCAGACCTCGGCTTTGATTTTATAGAGCACGGGAGTGAATTCATCCCACGCATATTTCAGACCGTCCAGCGTCACTTCATAGACCGAGGCCTCGTCGCGTCCGGCCAGCAGGGTGTACGACTTCACTGCCTCAAGGTGCTGCGTCCCGCCGTTGTAGGCATCAGCGGTCAGCTTTACCGTCACTGCCTGCTGTTTCTTGCCTGTATTGCGGAGTGCCATCCGGATGCGGGCAGCATGCTTCGACAGGTCGGGATAAACCTCCAGACCGTTCAGGGTCTCGGAGTTCTCGAAACGGACGGCAGGCACGGTTTTGAGCGAAATCTCGCCCACAATGCCGTTCCAGTTGCCCTGGGTCTGGTCCGAAACCGAGTGGGAGTCCTTGCCCACAGGCGTGTCACGGTTGGTGTTATCCACCAGCACCGCTATCAGGTTCTTCCTGCCGGGCTTCAGGGCGGCTGTGATGTCATACACATGGGGCACACACAGCGAGAGCTGCGCTCCCTGAGGCTCGCCGTTCACCCACACCATCGTCTTGATGTGGGGACGCTCCATCGTGAATACCACAGTCTCGCCCTTCCAGCTCTTCGGCACCTCCACTGTCTTCCAGTACCAGGCCACACCCTTATAGACCCGTTTCGGGGTCAGACAGAAGGGCAGCGAGATGTTGCCCTCCTGACGGTAGGGCGCCATCGCCGGGTTGTAATAATACGAGCTGTCATAGATGGAACACGTCCAGTCCGTCGTCAGCGACGGCAGGTCGCCGATGCCGCTCTCGTTCAGCGACGCCGGCAGTTGCAGGGTTTCCGACGAAGGCGTATTGTACCAGGCCGCCTTCACGCCCTCCTCGTTGCGGTCCAGCCGGTAGTTCCACGCTCCCGCCAGATCTATCACATCCGCAACGGCCGTGCCGTACGCCAGTGATAATGCTACTGATAGAATAAATTGTTTCATATGATGATGGTGGTGTATAACTGTCTTCGGGTGCAAAGATACGCATTATTTTCCACATCTCCAAATTTTTCTTCAACTTTTTATTAAAGGGATGTTCATTTTCATGCTCGTTTTCGTTAAGCCAAATGACCAAAACCATGCTTGCATGAGTTTTGGCATGGCGAGAAAACGAGCATGAGAATGAAGGTCAAACGTCCCAATGTTTATGTGTCGCCAGACAGGTAATCTTTGGTACAAAATGATTCAAAAAGGCAGGGAAAAGAAAGGTTGAGATGGCACTTTGAGGCAAAATGACGATTTCT
>CAJOOX010000061.1 GCA_905236195.1 uncultured Bacteroidales bacterium | reverse complement strand
GTCTCTATTGCCCCCAACGACGGTTCGGCTCCCGCCGCAGCACCCGCTGCAGTTGCCGCAGCACCCGCAGGCGCCGGCGTGGATGTCCTGGCACCCCTCGAGGGCAAGTTCTTCCTCGTGAAGAACAGCTCCGAGACGGCTGTCAAAGTCGGCGACAAGGTTGCCAAGGGTCAGACCATCGGCTACATCGAGGCGATGAAGACCTACAACGCTGTTACGGCTGATCAGGACGGCACAATTACGGCCATCCTTGCCAACCCCGGCGACAAAGTGTTCGAGGACGATCCTATCTTTAAAATCGGATAATAGAAATGGATTTTCAATATATATTAGAAAAGCTCTACGAGATGACGGCGTTCAGCAACATTGCTGCCGACCCTCTCTTTCTCGTAATGTACGCTTTGGGCTTCGTGCTGCTCTACCTGGGCATCGTGAAGCACTATGAGCCCCTGCTGCTCATTCCTATTGCCTTCGGTATCCTGCTGGCCAACTTCCCCGGCGGCGGTATGGGTGTCAATGCGGCCGACGGTATGGGCATTGTTCACATGGACGGCAAGGAGTTTGATGTCTATCACATGGGCCTGCCTGAGATTGCCCACGACATGGGTCTCATGAACATGCTCTACTATGGTCTCATCAAGTCCGGTCTGCTACCTCCCATCATCTTCATGGGTGTGGGTGCCCTGACCGACTTCGGTCCCATGCTCCGCAACCTGAAGCTTGCCATCTTCGGCGCTGCTGCCCAGGTGGGCATTTTCACTGTCATTCTTGTGGCTATCGGTTCGGGCGCTTTCACACCACAGGAGGCTGCTTCTCTCGGCATCATCGGTGGCGCCGACGGTCCTACGGCCATCTATACCACCATCCATCT
The DNA here is from genome assembly GCA_905236195.1 of uncultured Bacteroidales bacterium. Classification (GTDB taxonomy): domain Bacteria; phylum Bacteroidota; class Bacteroidia; order Bacteroidales; family UBA3663; genus Liminaster. The sequence goes on along the minus strand of CAJOOX010000061.1, from coordinate 4,322 downwards.
GGCTCCCCATCTTCTCGGCCCCATCGCCATCGCAGCCTACAGCTACATGGCTCTTGTGCCCGTGATTATCCCCTTGGTGGCCCGGTTGCTGATGACCAAGGACGAGTTCCTCATCAACATGAAACAGCAGGAGAAACTTTATCCCAACAAGCAGGAGATCAAGAATCTCCGTGCTGCCAAGATTATCTTCCCCATCTTCGTAACTGTGCTTGTTGCCATCATCGTTCCTTCGGCCGTTTCGCTGATTGGCATGCTGATGTTCGGTAACCTCATCAAGGAAATCGGTTCCGATACCGGACGTATTGCCGATGCCGCATCCAATGCTATCATGAACACGGCTACCATCTTCCTCGGTCTCTGTGTGGGTGCCACGATGACGGTAGAGTCGTTCCTCAACTGGCAGACCATCGGTATCGTTGTCGGCGGCTTCCTGGCGTTTGCCATCTCCATAGCAGGCGGTATTCTTCTGGTGAAGCTCTTCAACCTCTTCTCCAAGAAGAAAATCAATCCGCTTGTTGGAGCCTGCGGCCTTTCGGCCGTTCCCATGGCATCCCGAGTAGCTAATGAACTGGCGCTTCAGCATGACCCCAAGAACAATATCCTCAACTTCTGCATGTCATCCAACATCTCCGGTGTGATTGGCTCGGCAGTTGCTGCAGGCGTGTTGATTTCGTTCCTTCAGTAATCTTTTGCGATGCTTAAGAAAAGTTCTCAGCTTGTCACTGACGATGACCGCCGTTTCATGGCTGAAGCCGTACGTCTTTCAGAAGAAAGCATCCGTAAGGGTGGTGGTCCCTTTGGCGCAGTCATTGTTAAGGATGGAAAAATTGTGGCCGGATCCCATAATAGTGTCACCATCCTCAACGATCCTACGGCACATGCAGAGGTAATGACAATTCGTGAGGCATGCAAGGCCCTCGGGACCTTCGACCTCTCAGGGTGCACGGTCTATACGTCTTGCGAGCCGTGTCCGATGTGTCTCGGAGCTATCTATTGGGCCCGTATTGAAAAACTCTTCTATGCCAATACCCACGACAATGCCGATAAAATCGGATTCTCCGATGCCGACATCTACAGGGAAATAGCTAAGAAGATTGGTCATCGTTCGATTCCCGAAATCCATATTGACGACCCGGATGCTATCCGCGCTTTCAATATTTGGGAACAGAGTACAGCAAAAACAGAATATTAACTAACAAACGCCCCTCCATATTTTTTTAGAGGGGCGTTTGTCGAAATTATTTCCAAGTATGGCCGAGCAGATAGATATCGATAAAACTTTGCCCAAAGCAGAGCAGTACCAGTTGCTTAAAGCCCAGATTCAGGCCCTCATCGAGAATGAAACCGACCCGGTGGCCGTCATGGCCAATACCTGCGCCGCCATTCACGAAACTATGGGTTTCTGGTGGACGGGTTTCTATCGGGTTGTTGATGGCATGTTGGTAGTTGGTCCCTTCCAGGGTCCTTTGGCTTGTATGCGTATAGCTTTCGGGCGGGGCGTCTGTGGTACAGCTTGGAAGGAGGGCCGCACAGTTATTGTTCCTGATGTTGAACAATTTCCCGGCCATATAGCATGCAGCAGCCATTCGCGGTCTGAAATCGTCGTCCCCGTTTTTTCTGACAGAGGCGAAATCGCGGCTGTGCTCGACATTGACAGCTGTGACTTGGCTGCGTTTGATGAGACCGACCGGCGCTGGCTGGAGGAAATCTGCAGGTTAGTCAGGCTTTAAGGCTATGTCTTAAGGAGAGATTAAACATCTAAATGAAGAAGAGAATACTTTTTGTATGCCACGGCAATATCTGCCGTAGTCCCATGGCTGAGTTCGTGATGAAAGACCTGGTCAGCAAGGCCGGATTGGAAGATAGTTTCTATATAGAATCGGCTGCGACTTCGACCGAGGAAATCGGCAATCCCGTCTATCCCCCGGCCCGAAGGAAGTTGGCCGAACACGGCATCTCGTGTCAGGGTAAGAGCGCTCGGCAGATGCGTGACAGCGACTATGACCGTTTCGATCTGCTGGTGGGTATGGATACTTGGAATATCCGCAATATGCAGCGTATTTGCGGCGGAGATCCTGATGGGAAAATCGTGAAACTCATGGATTTCACCCGACGGCCCGGCGATGTGGCCGACCCTTGGTATTCCGATGACTTCGAGACAACGTGGCGTGACGTGCTGGAAGGTTGTAAAAGCATTTTAGATTCGTGCATTTCAAATCCGTAAGCGGGTAAAATCACACCTGAATCTGTAGCAGGTCTTCCAAAGCCATTCTTTCTGACTCCGGATTATGTTCAAATTAAAATATAGAATTATCTTAACAGCTTTGCTTTGCTGCTTGATGGCGGTTCTGATTACATGTTCAGTGACCGAGGACCATGCCGTTGGCAGTGATAACGTTACAGCGATAGCAGATCAGGTATGGAGTCTCGGCCAGACCTGTCCTGACGGTTTTACAGTGGATGTCCGTACAATGCAACTTCAGACAGAAGGCATCGCGGTGAGCTATGCTGCTACGCAGAACAGTCATACACGCGAACAGTTGGAAGATGTTGTCACCCATGCCTTGCATCATGACGGATATGTCGGAGGATGGTATGACAGTCTTTCCGGACGGTATTATTTTGACAGTTCCCGACTTTACCCCGACTCTTTGCTCGGCGAGGCTGTGCGTTTCGGACTGGAGAACGGCCAGCAGGACATCTATATACTGACTATCAATGTCAATCTGGACCTCTCCGGCAAGGTTGCTCAGGTGGTGTCGCGCGATACACTTTATGTCGGAACGACCGGAGATTACCGTCCGCTCTCATTTTGTGAACCGGTGACGGGAGAATACTGGGGCTTCGGCATCGAGATGGCCCGGGAGATAGCAGCGCGTCTGGGTGTTAAAGTGAAGTTTGTCAAAACCTCGTGGCCCACTTTGACGGAAGATGTCTTGTCCGAACCTCAGCTCTTCGACATGGCCATAGGCGGTATCACCATTACCGATGCCCGCAAGGAGACGATGATGATGAGCGACGGTTATTTGGGCAATGGCAAGACCATTTTGTGCCGGGCGGCAGATGCCGGCCGCTTCCGTTCGCTGGACGATGTTGATAAACCCGAAGTGCGTGTCATGGTGAACCCCGGCGGTCTCAATGAGAAGTTCGCCAATCAGAATCTCAAGCATGCCCGTATAATAGTCCATCCCCGAAACGAAGAGATTCCCTCCTTGATAGCCCGGGGCGATGCCGATGTGATGATTACCGAAATTACGGAGGCTCCCTATTATGTGAATACCGACACGCTTCTGGCAGCTCCCCTGCTGAATACTCCATTCACCCATGGTGAAATAGGCGTTCTGATGCAGAAAGGTCAGGACGATCTGATACTGCTGGTGAACAGTATAATCCGCAAAATGAAGGCAGACGGTTCGCTACGCAGACTGCATGACAAGTATGGCCTGGTCTATGTCTTCTGACCGCAGAGTTTTTTCTTTTCAAACAGATTGGGTATTATGAACCATCAGAAGGAGAATAGTCTGTTCGTGCAAATTTGATTGAGAATTGGGCCTTTTTAGAAGCATTTTCAGGAAAAGAAAGCCAAAAAGTTACGAAAAACACGTATTTTTGGCACTTTTTTCTGAAAATGTTTTTTTATTTGGATTTAAATTTGTATCTTTGCCCGTAGAAAGTGCATGACAACAAGATGAGATGATTATAAGCTGAATGGCGAAGAAACCAACACCAACAATCTGGAACGTCATTTCTCAATCCATCTTCAGACTTCCCAAATGAACTTTCGCACATATTTTGACGTATGGACAAGGCGTCCCGCACATCCATAGCAGTCGGCCGCATCTGCGGTGGTAGAAGCTCGTCCCTGCATGGGACAGGCTTCAGCGAAGCTTTATTCTCAACAGAAATTATCCGCTATTAATCATACCCTGAAGGAAACTGAGAAGGATGTAAAAAATATGTAGTAGAAATATAATATTTCTGGTACATAATATTTGGAAAACGAAAATCACAAACAGAATATGAATAACAACAATAACGAGTGGGACATTGTGATTCGTCCCCACAAGAAATGGTTGGATTTGGACTTAAAAGGCGTTTGGAGATATCGCGACCTTTTCAAACAGTTTGTCAAGCGAGACATCGTCACTATCTACAAGCAGACCATCTTCGGACCGCTGTGGTTTTTCTTCCAGCCCATCTTCACGACGGTCATGTACATGTTCGTCTTTGCCAACCTGGCTGGCATTTCGACGGGCAGCATGCCGCCGGCATTGTTCTACATGAGCGGCACCTTGCTTTGGAACTATTTCGCAGCGTGCTTC
>CAJOOX010000060.1 GCA_905236195.1 uncultured Bacteroidales bacterium | reverse complement strand
TGAAACGTGCGAAAGTCATCTCGACCATGCGCCGCGTGTTCGACGAAGCCGGCTATACCGAGGTGGAGACCCCTATCCTGCAGCAGATTCCTGGCGGAGCCTCTGCCCGTCCGTTCATTACACACCACAATTCGCTGAATACGGACCTGTATCTTCGTATCGCCACTGAGCTCTACCTGAAACGCCTTATCGTGGGCGGTTTCGAGGGTGTCTATGAGATAGGCCGCAATTTCCGCAACGAGGGTATGGATCGCAACCATAACCCCGAATTCACCTGCATGGAGCTGTATGTGCAGTACAAGGACTACAACTGGATGATGTCGTTCACTGAACAGCTGCTCGAGAAGATATGTGTAGCCGTGAACGGCAAGCCCGAAGTGAAAGTGGGCGACAACATCGTGTCGTTCAAGGCTCCCTACCGCCGCCTGCCCATCCTCGAGGCTATCAGGGAGAAGACCGGCTACGACCTGGAAGGCAAGAGCGAAGATGAACTGCGTGAGATAGCCGGGAAGTGCGGCGTCGAAGTGGACGATACCATGGGCAAGGGGAAACTTATCGATGAAATCTTCGGCGAGACCTGCGAGGGTACCTTCATCCAACCCACCTTCATCACCGACTATCCCGTCGAGATGTCGCCACTGACCAAGATGCACCGTTCGAAACCCGGACTCACGGAACGTTTCGAACTAATGGTGAACGGCAAGGAACTGGCCAATGCCTATTCGGAGCTGAACGACCCCATCGACCAGCTGGAACGTTTTCAGGACCAGTTGCGGCTGTCTGAGAAGGGTGATGACGAAGCCATGTTCATCGACCGGGACTTCGTACATGCCCTCGAATACGGTATGCCCCCCACATCAGGTATCGGTATCGGCATCGACCGTCTGACCATGCTGATGACAGGCCAGACTACCATTCAGGAAGTGCTCCTGTTCCCCACGATGAAACCCGAACCCGTGGTGAAGAAAGACAAGCCCGAAGCCTTTATGGCCACCGGTGTGCCCGAAGGATGGGTGCCCGTGCTCCAGAAAGCCGGATATCTGACCCTCGAGGCCCTCAAGGCCGCCAAGCCCGGCAAGGTGTTCCAGGAGATGCTTGACATCAAGAAGAAATACAAACTGGAACTCCAAAATCCCACGCCCCAGAATATCGAGGAGTGGATAGCCAACATTGAAGATTAACCCAATGAAACGGCTGGTCCCCTCTCCCGCGATGGGGGAGTGGCCTTCCGTCAAAAATTCTTGTTCTGTTATGGAATTAGGAAAAATATTGATCATCGGTACCGGCAGCTGGGCTACCGCTGTTGCCAAAATCGTGATGATGAAAAACGGGTCGATGCTGTGGTATTTCCGCCGCCCGGAGGTCATTGAACAGTTCAAGGTGACCCATCATAATCCGCGTTACCTGTCGAGTGTGAAGTTCGATACCGACAATATCAAATTCTTTACCGATATCAATGCCGCCGTAGAAGAGGCCAATACAATAGTGTTTGCGTGTCCCTCGCCTTATCTGCGTAGCCATTGCGACCAGATTACTGTGCCGATGCGCGGCAAATTGGTCATCTCGGTCATCAAGGGTCTTGTAGCCCCCGAGAACCAGCTCATTTCCGACTATCTGAAGGAGAAATTCTTTCTCGAAGACAATCAGATTGCATCGCTCTCGGGTCCCTCTCATGCCGAAGAAGTCGCCTACGAACGTCTCACCTATCTCACGGTGGGATGTAAGGATCTCGACGTAGCCCACATGATTGCCGAAGGATTCTCCAATTACTTTGTCCACACCTCGACCTCGCGCGATATTCAGGGCATCCAGTATGCCGGAGTGCTGAAGAATATCTACGCCCTTGCTTCCGGCATCTGTTCCGGATTGAAATACGGTGACAACTTCCAGGCCGTACTGTTGTCAAATGCCATTCGCGAGATGAAGCGTTTCATCAATTCCGTCGTGCCCATGGAAGGCCGTCATGTGTCGGAGTCAGTCTATACGGGAGACCTCCTTGTGACCGCTTATTCCAACTTCTCGCGTAACCATACGTTTGGTACGATGATAGGCCGTGGCTACAGCGTCAAGACCGCCCAATTGGAAATGGACATGGTGGCCGAGGGCTATTTCGGCACAAAGTGTATCAAGGAGATCAACCAGGTCTATCAGATTCCCATTCCCATTGTGGATACGGTCTACAATATTCTCTACAAGCGGATGTCGCCCTATGTGGAGATACAGTTGCTCAGCAATCAACTCAATTAACCCAATAATAAACCTAATTATCAAAAGCTTTTTCGTATGAAACTGTCCATCGAAAAATCCAAACAGTTTGTGCCGGCCGAGACCCTCGAGCGTCTTGCCGCTTGCTCAGCACCTGCCAACGAACTCCTCGAGTCGGGCAAGGGTGCAGGTAACGATTTCCTGGGATGGGTACATCTTCCGTCCTCTATTACCGGAGAATTCCTGGCTGAAGTACAGGCCACGGCCGACCTCCTTCGCGAGAAGTGCGAAGTGGTTGTAGTAGCCGGCATCGGTGGTTCCTATCTGGGCGCCCGTGCTGTAAACGAGGCATTGGCTTCGTCGTTCGACGCCATCCTTCCCAAACGCAAAGATCCAATCGTAGTCTATGCCGGCAACAACATCGGCGAGGACTATCTGGCCGATCTTTTCGAGATTCTGAAGAAGAAAACCTTCGGCATCATCAACATCTCCAAGTCAGGCACCACGACCGAAACCGCACTCGCTTTCCGTCTGCTCAAAACCCTCCTCGAAGAGAAGGTAGGCAAGGAAGAGGCCCGCAAACTCATCGTGGCCGTTACAGACGCCAGAAAGGGCGCTCTCCGTACCCTCGCCACCCAGGAAGGCTACAAGACGTTTGTCATCCCGGACAACGTGGGTGGACGTTTCTCCGTACTGACTCCTGTAGGTCTCATTGCCATTGCCGCTGCCGGCCACGACATCAAGAAACTCGTACAGGGTGCTGCCGATATGGAAAAGGCCCTCGGTACCGACGTTCCTTATGCCAAGAACCTCGCTGCCCAGTATGCTGTGATGCGTAACGCCCTCTACCAGTTCGGCAAGAAGACCGAAATACTGGTTAACTTCAATCCCCGTCTGCATTATTTCGCAGAGTGGTGGAAACAGCTTTATGGCGAATCCGAAGGCAAGGACCGCAAGGGTATTTTCCCGGCATCCGTTGATTTCACAACCGACCTTCACTCAATGGGTCAGTGGATTCAGGACGGCGAACGTTCGATTTTTGAGACCGTTATCTCGGTAAAGAAGCCTATCCGCAAAGTCGAGATTCCCTCCGACAATGAAAACCTCGACGGTCTCAACTTCCTGGCAGGCAAGCGCGTCGATGAGGTCAATAAGATGGCCGAACTCGGAACGCAGCTCGCCCATGTGGACGGCGGCGTGCCCAACCTCAAGATTGAAATCGACAAGCTCGACGAGTATAACCTTGGACAGCTGATTTACTTCTTCGAACGTGCCTGCGGTATTTCTGGCTATATGCTCGGTGTCAACCCCTTCAACCAGCCCGGTGTAGAGGCTTACAAGAAGAACATGTTCGCATTGTTGAACAAGCCTGGCTACGAAGCTGAGTCGAAGGCTATGAAGAAACGACTCCTCGGAAAATAATGCTGAAGGCATTTCTCTTTGACATGGACGGCGTGCTCTATGACTCCATGCCTCATCATGCCGACGCATGGTATCATGTTATGCACGACGTCTATGGTTTAACTTGCACCCGTGAGCTCTTTTTCCGTTTGGAGGGAGCCACGGGCGATCAAGTGATTACAGATTTGTTTCTTGAACAGCGCGACCGGCAGCTGACGCTTGACGAAGCCCGTGCCATCTACCGCGAGAAGGGCAATGCTTTCAGGAAACTCGGGCCGGCGGCTCCCATGCCTGGCGCTGCCGAGGTGTTGCGTAAAGTGGGGGAGCAGCGACTGACACGCGTCCTGGTAACGGGTTCGGGTCAACTGTCGATGCTGGACCGTCTGAACCGCGACTATCCCGAATGTTTTGATACGGCCCACATCGTGTCGGCGAAGGATACACCCATCGGTCATGGCAAACCTCATCCCGATCCCTATCTCATGGGACTGAAGAAAGCCGGCAATCTGTTGCCTGACGAGGCCATTGTCGTAGAAAACGCTCCTCTGGGTGTGCAGGCCGGCAAAGCCGCCGGTATCTTTACGGTGGGCGTCAATACCGGACCCCTGCCCAAGACATGTCTGAGCGATGCCGGTGCTGATTTAGTACTCGATTCTATGCAGGAATTGGCAGATTCATTTGACAAAATACTCTCCATTTACCATAAAAGCAGTGAGATGTAGTCTTTTTTGTCCGAAAAATTTGGCATTCTCCGAAACTTTCCTTATCTTTGCACTCGCAAATGAGGCTTACAGCCGTTTGTTATCAGTTTATCCGGCTCCCTAGCTCAACTGAATAGAGCATCTGACTACGGATCAGAAGGTTGTGGGTTTGAATCCCGCGGGAGTCACAGAGGATGCCGCAAGGCATCCTTTTTTATTTACCAATATGGCTAAAAAACAATACGTACAGGAGATGTTCGACCACATCTCACCCACCTACGACAAACTGAACCACATCCTTTCCCTCAGCATCGACAAAAGCTGGCGCAAGAAAGCTGTTAGGATGATTGCCGACCGTCAGCCGCAGCAAGTGCTCGACATCGCATGCGGAACGGGCGACTTCTCGATTGCCCTCGCTAAAGCCGGAGTGCCGAAGGTGCTGGGCATCGATATCTCAGAAGGTATGATGACGATTGGAAGGGCCAAAATCGAGCAACAAGGACTCTCCGACCGCATTCGTTTCCAACAGGAAGACAGCGAGGCGATGAGTTTTGCGGAAGCATCCTTCGATGCTGTTTCAGTGGCTTTCGGTATCCGCAATTTCGAGCATCGCGAACGCGCACTGCAGGAGATCTACCGGGTGCTGCGTCCCGGGGGGATACTGATGGTGCTCGAACTTTCCGTGCCCGGGAACCGTATTCTGAGGGGACTCTACAAACTCTATTTCCTCCATGTCCTGCCGGCTGTAGGCAAAATGATATCGCACGATCCTGCCGCCTATAAATATCTGCCGGCATCGGTGCTCAACTTCCCGTCGCCGGAAACCTTCGGCCAAATGGTGCGTGATGCGGGATTCTCGCGTGTTGAGTCCAAAGCACTCACCTTCGGACTCTGTCGCATCTTCTCTGGTATCAAGAACGCATAAATAAAAGAAATCGACCTGGTAAACAATACCCGGTCGATTTTTTGTGACATTGAACAGGAAACCCTTCAAAAACCATTATGAATTTTACAAGAAATTTTGTTTTGGAACCCTAACATAAAACACAATCGATATATGATACCTCAATCAAAAACAATATATCTGACTTCGCTCATCCCTGAGTTTCATCAGACAAGGTTCCTGTCCGATGTCCATCTACACCTTAACTTAACATTATTTAATCGTATAACCGAAAACGTAATCGGAAATGCGGAGAAAATTACGGGGAGATCACAATTCCGTATTACGCGTTCTTTTCGTTGCTTCTAAATCTCACGACTTATGGCTGTACGGCAGAAATGATATTGTGATGACCATTTTGCGTTGCAAAGATAATATGTTTATATCAAATATGGAAATAATAATGTTTCAAATACTTCTAATTTTGTAATTTTGAAACATCCGTCCGATTTAAAGAAACAAAAACAAAAGTCGGATATGGGGGAGGGGATAAAAAAGAGAACTGATTCTCACGAATCAGTTCTCCGAAGTTTAACATTAAATCCCTTTGTTGTATGGAGCCGAAACCCGGACTCGAACCGGGGACCTACGCATTACGAATGCGTTGCTCTACCAACTGAGCCATTTCGGCAGGTCCGAAAAAAGAAGAATACGTGGTTCTTTCTTTTTTGCGGGTGCAAAGATAGCGTTTATTTCTGACAAATCCAAACATTTTAGCGAAAATTTTCAAAAAAAACGTCTTTTTTCTTGTTTATCCCGTAAAAATGACATATCTTTGTGCCAAAAAATAAGGTGAAAATGTATAAAACAATAGAGATAACACTCCTTTTCCTCCTCGGATGTGTGGTTGCCGTCCTCTTTTGGTCGTGCGTGCCCTCGCACAAAACTAAATCCATAGTAACCGTATCCGTCCTGCCCCAGAAATGGCTCGTCGAGAAACTGATTGGAAGCGCCTCTGTGAGGGTGCAGGTGATGGTTCCCGCCGGCTCCAGTCCAGAGAGCTACGATCCCACGCCGCAGGATCTGATGGCTCTGTCGAAAAGCGATGTGTATTTTTCCATCGGTGACCTCGGTTTCGAGAAAGCGTGGCTGCCTCGTTTCCGGGACCAGAACACCACGCTGCCCATGGTGGAAATGGGCGAAGGGATAGAGCGGCTGACAGATGTCGATGGTGAAGAAACCGATCCCCACCTGTGGACCACACCGGAGAACATGAAACAGATGGCTCGGCTGACAGCGGCCACCCTCGTGAAACTCTTCCCTGAGTCAAAAGACAGCATCGCCACCCGTCTGGAACTGCTGACGGAGGAACTGGACTCGATGCACCGGAGTTTCTCGAAACTGTCCGTCATGGCATCGTCCAGAACTTTTGTCATCTATCACCCCGCCCTCAGTTATCTGGCCAGAGATTACAACCTCACCCAGCTCGCCATAGAGTACGACCATAAGGAACCCTCCGTCAGTCAACTGCAGGCGTTGGTGGAAAAAACACAGCAATCGGACGCCAAGGTGCTGCTGATGCAGCAGGAACTTGATGTCCGACTGGTAGAGAGTTTCGCACAGGAGACCGGGCTCAGAGTCGTAAGAATCAATGTGCTCAGCCCCGACTGGGAGACAGAGATGCGCCGCGTCATGCTTGAACTGACGCGCTGAACGTTGTTATTGCGAAACAGCAGAAGATACGGCCTGAGTCGTTGCTCCGGTCACAGCACCCTGAATGGCACCGTTGATAGCACCCTGTTTAACGTCAGTACCTGCAGCAGCGCTGGCAGCTGCTCCCTGAAGGGCTCCGCTTGCGGCACTGGCGCCGATGGCGGCAGCGGCCTGTTTAGTGCAGGAAATCATGCCGGTCGTACATACGATGGCGAGAATGAGGATAATTTTTTTCATCTTTTCGGAGATTATTTATTGTTTGTAAATCGAGTGCAAATATAAACATTTTTTTTCATAAACGCGTATAAAATCGTACGAAATCTGGCGACTTTTACCTATTTTTGACCGTTTTTGAATCAGAAAGATACTTTTTTGCGGCTAAATTTGGTTTTTTAGAAAATAATTCCTTATCTTTGCTCCGTAAATCAGAACTTCAATAATACACAATTTTAAAACAGTACAATTATGAGAAAGTTTTTTTTGGCGGCATTTGCCGTAGTTCTGGGAACGACAGCGTCAGCCCAGTACATGAAGAACTATAACGAGGCGTTCAAGCACCTCGGCTATGGTATAGAAGTCAGCACCATGGGTATAGGTGTGGACCTTTCCTATCCTCTCGTTACGGACTATCTTGAACTGAACGTTGGCTACAACTTTATACCCAAGTTCACGGTGAAGAAGGATTTCGACTTCAATACCGGAACGATTGACAATTACATCAGACAAGTAAACAGCGCCGCAGCCCAGGCCCGTCAGGCCGGCTATGCCAACGATATCTATTACGAATATTTCAACGGCATCAACGTAAATGCCAAGTTCAAACCCAATATGGGCAATGTGAAGATTCTGTTGAAGTACTATCCCATGTCCTACAACAATTTCCACATTACGGCAGGTATGATGATAGGCAGCAAGAAACTCATCGATTTGGAAGGCAAGGCCGACGACGCTACATGGGCAAAATATCGGACACTCTACTACAATCTGCCAGCTGATGCAGCCCGGGTGGGTGTCACAGTCTCCGACGACGATCTGATCCTGGCCTACCAGTACAAAGACGACAAATACAAAATTGATCCTTCTCAGTCGGAAGGCCGTCTGAAGGGTTCAGTTGAAGTCAACAGCGTGAAGCCGTACCTCGGTCTCGGATGGGGCCGTTCCATCCCCAAGACGGCGGTCAGCTTCCAGTTCGAATTCGGTGTATGGTATCATGGCAAACCGAAACTCGTCATTGACGAAAGCACGCCCCGCTACAACGGCAACAACATCGATGCCGACGTAACCAAGGATGTCGACGACATCATGGACAAGGTGGAGAAGATTCCCGTCTATCCCCAGATCTCATTCCGTCTGACTGGCCACCTCTTCTAAATCGGATAACCCCCGATTAAATCAACCCGTTGCTGCATTCTGCCGGGAAGGAATTGACAAATATCAGACCTTCCCACAGATTGCAGCAACGGTTATATTTCAACGCAATCTTTCCCCCCCGATATTTATCCCGTTATTTCGCCATTTCTGCATTTTTTTCGAGTGGAACAGTCGTTCTTGGGCTGTAGTGTACAGAATCTGGCACAAAAACATCTAAGCGAGTTCTGGCGATTTATAAAAAGACTTCTAATGCCCCGCACTTATTTGTAGGAACCCATTTTTCGACCTTTGAGCCCGAGGAATCGTAAGATTTCTCGGGTTATTTGTAGCCTCTCCCCAGCCCTCCCCTGAAAGGGAGGGAGTCTGTCCCGGGAGGGGAT
>CAJOOX010000059.1 GCA_905236195.1 uncultured Bacteroidales bacterium | reverse complement strand
GTATGTGCTTACCAGGTCGCTCTGCACAAGGGCCTTCAGCATATTAGTCAGTGAGCCTCCAAGTGCAATCCCTGCTTTCTGGGCAAGAACCTCCCGAGTCAGTCCGAACCTATTTCCTGCCAGCACTTCCACGATGCGGCGGTAGCCTACATTGTCTGCAAACAATGATGTGAACAGCCTGTCGTATTCTTTCTGTAGGAAGCCGTCCGAAGAGAAGAACAACTCGTCAACGTTCTGCGCTAACGACCGTCCTGCCTTGAAATACGACAGATAATAGGCCACGCCTCCCGTCAGCATATAGGCCTGAGTGATGTCATAGCGGTCGAGCGTAAGCCCCCTCCAGTTCAGATAGTTTTCGGTCTCCCTCAGCGTAAACGGGTGGATGTGCATCTCACAAGTAGACCGTCCATACAGCCCTCCCTTGTTATTGATTAGATTGTCCAGCATCCAACTTGTGGCTGATCCGCATACTATCAACAGCAGGTTGTGCTTGCCTGCACCGTAATCGTTCCAGAAATGTTCGAAGGCAGACAGGAAGCCGGCCCGTGGTGTGTCTAACCACGGCAACTCATCGATGAATACAACCATCTTGCTTTTCTTGCGTCTGCTGCCTAACAGGGTTTCTAGACGGTGGAACGCCTCAAACCAGTCCTTGATGGGGGAGTCGTCCTTACTGCCATACTTCCGCAGCGATGCTCCGAACTCATTCAACTGCACACGGTACAACAGTTCACCGTCATCACGGTCCTTGAGTTCCATAGGCGACACTGCGGTATGCTTAAACGCGAAACTATCGTCGAAATACTCCCTTATCAGGAACGTTTTTCCAGCCCTTCTCCTGCCATACACAACAAGCATTTGAGCCGTAGGCTCGCCCTCAAGCCGCTTTAATTCAGCCTGTTCTTTCTCCCTTGAAATAATTAAGCTCTTCATAACAACAAAAAATTATTCAGCCGCAAAGGTACAAAATATATTCAAAACGGCTGAATAATTTTCTGTCTTTTTTTGAAATTTACCTCATTTTTCTAATAAGAGGTATCCTTAAACTTAATCCTCTTATACGCATAATCGCTGATTTATGACTGCAAAATTACTCTTTTTTTTGAATAATCAAGCACTTCTCGCCTTTTTTCTTCGACATATCAAATAAAAATACTATCTTTGTAGCCAGAAATAACCCAAGACAACGAAAAAGATGAGAATCAGACTATTGACAATGGCCCTGACAGTGGCAGCCACGGTCAGCGCCTACCGACAGGAGACGACGCTCAGCGAAGGCTGGCAATTTTCGCAGGACCGGCAGACATGGAAGACGGTCAGCGTGCCCCACGATTGGGCCATCGGCGGACCATTCGACAAGAAGTGGGACCTGCAGATGGTGGCCATCGAGCAGAATGGCGAGAAAGTGCCGACGGAGAAGAGTGGACGAAGCGGTGCCCTGCCCTGGATCGGCGAGGGACACTACAAGCGAAGTTTCAGCATCCCCACAGACTTCAGCGGTCACGCAGAACTGTTGTTCGACGGAGCAATGGCAGAGCCTACCGTCAGCATCAACGGACAGCAAGCGGGCTATTGGGCCTACGGCTACAACGCCTTCCGCGTGGACATCACTCCTTATATAAAAAAAGGTGAGAACCTGTTGGAGGTTGACCTGAAAAACGTGGAGGAGAGCAGTCGCTGGTATCCGGGCGCCGGATTGTACCGCCCCGTGACGCTCATCCTCACACCTATGAAGAGTTACATTGACGAATGGGGCATCAGGACGGAGACCACCAAGATTCATGAGGGTAAGCACGACGTGGCTATGATGAAGGTGGAAGTGCCTGTGGCGAATCATCAAGCAGGCATGCGCGTGGCATTGTCACTACTCGATGCCGACGGCAAGGTGCTCACAGAAATAGCAGCACCCGACACCCCCATGCGGAATGGTAAAGCCTCGACGACATTCGGCATTGCGAAGGCGAAGTTATGGTCACCGGAGTCACCTTATTTATATAAATTGCAGGCCACGCTCTACAACGGCGACAAGGCCATCGACCAGAAGACCCTCAAGGTGGGTCTGCGCACGGTGAGCGTGTCGAAGAACGGCGGTTTCCAACTGAACGGTCAGACACGCAAGATCAAGGGTGTCTGCCTGCACCACGACCTCGGCCCCTTGGGAGCCGCCATCAACAAGGCCGCCCTGATCCGCCAGATCAAGATCCTGAAGGAGATGGGCTGCGACGCCATCCGTACTTCGCACAATATGCCGAGTCAGATGCAGATGGACATCTGCGACTCATTAGGGATGATGGTGATGGCTGAGAGTTTCGACATGTGGGTCTATCCCAAGTGCAAGAACGGCTATGCCCGCTTCTTCAGGGAGTGGAGCGACAGGGACATCACCAACCTCGTCGTGGCCAACCGCAACCACCCCAGCATCGTGATGTGGAGCATCGGCAATGAGATTCCAGAACAGGGTAGTGAGGAAGGC